>NZ_JALLKV010000002.1:0-11930 GCF_023093815.1 Pseudomonas sp. PNPG3 | reverse complement strand
TACCGGAGTACCCATGGAAAGCATCGACCTGCTGGTCCTGCGCACCACCCGTGACTGGCTCGCCGCCGGCCACCGCACCCTGCTCGCCACGGTCGCCCGCACCTGGGGCTCCTCCCCCCGCCCGGTCGGCTCGATGATGGCCCTGCGCAGCGACGGCCGTGTGGTTGGCAGTGTCTCTGGCGGCTGCATCGAGGACGACCTCATTCACCGCTACACCAGCGCCTACGGCGGCCCCGGCATGCCCGGCGGCCTGCCCCAGGTGGTGCGCTATGGCGTCAGCGCCGACGAGGCCCACCGCTTCGGCCTGCCCTGTGGCGGCACCCTCGAACTGGTGCTGGAATTCTCCCCGTCGCTGCCACACCTCGAACAATTGCTCGCCGGCCTCGACGGCGGCAACCTGGTACGGCGTGGGCTCGACCTGCACAGCGGCAAAGCCAGCCTCAGCGCCACCACCACGCCCGAACTGTTCAGCTTCGATGGCCGGCACATGCTCAGCACTCTGGGCCCCGGCTACCGCCTGCTGCTGATCGGTGCCGGCGCGCTGGCCGAATACCTGGCGACCATGGCCCTGTTCAATGGCTTCAGCGTTTCACTGTGCGACCCGCGCCCCGAGTACACAGCAGGCTGGAACGTTGCCGGCGTCAACCACCTTGCCGGCATGCCGGACGACGTCGTCCGCGCCTTCGCCCCGGACCTGCGCAGCGCCATCGTCGCTGTCAGCCACGACCCCAAGCTGGACGACCTGGCCCTGCTCGAAGCGTTGCACAGCCCGGCGTTTTATATCGGTGCCATCGGCTCACGGCGCAACAGCCAGCTGCGCCGCGAGCGGCTGATCGAACACTTTGGCGAAAGCGAAGCGTCGTTGCAGCGCCTGCACGGCCCTATCGGCATTTATATCGGTAGCAAGACCCCAGCCGAGATTGCCGTCAGCGTCATGGCCGAGATCCTAGCGGCGAAGAACGATGTCACCCTGCCCAGCGCAGTCAGCGTGATCCGGGCCAAGGAAGCCGAGCAGTTGGCCCGAGCCCTGTAGGAGCGCATGCCAGGCTGCTATTTATTGCCAACGCTCCAGGTTTTGCTGCACCAGTTGCTCCGGCAACGCCCCGGCAACGATCTTTTCCATCTCCCTTGTCAGTGCCTCACGCAGCTTCGGCTGATTGCAGGGCGAGTCATGCGAAAGCGCCAGGTACAGCCCTTCGCTGGATACCGGTGGTTCCAGCACCTGTAAATTGTCGGCAATCCCCAAGGTGCGTGCCAGCGCCAAGCCGGGATACTGCTCGTACACCACGTAATCGCTGCGCTTGTGCATCAACTTCTCGAATGCCTGCCTGGCACCGGGTACCGCTTCGAGGGTGAGGTTGGTTCTGGCGTAGTCGTCGAACTGCTGGCCGTGGCTGTTGTTGACCAGCGTGCCGCCTTTGCGGCCCTTCAGGTCGGCCCATTGCTGGTAGGCAAAGGTATTGTCCTGGCGCACCCAGATAACACTTGGGGTATACAGGAATGCCGGGGTAATGAAGTCCATCTGCTGCTGACGGGTCTTGGTCAGGAAGTACCCGGCCATCAGGTCGATCCGGCCCGTGCGCACTTCTTCCTGGGCGCGCGACCACGGCCCGCCGTAGACCACCTCGATTTCCAGCCCCAGTTGTTTGCCCAGGTACTTGAGCAGGTCGGCATTGGCACCGATCAGTTGCTGGGGGTTTTGCGGGTCGCGCCACAGGTAGGGGGGGTATTCCGGGTTGCCGGTGGCAGTCAGCCGCCGGCATTCCTCATGCGCTACCGCCGCCAGCGGCAGCAGCAGGCACGGCAACAGCAACAAGGCGTGGCGAAAGCAGCGCTCGATCATCGACAACCCTCGGCACATGTGACATCCGCAGACCCGGAGCGGTGGCCAATGGTTGCCACGTCCTGTGGTCGACTGCAGCACCCATCTGTGCGTGCTGCAGACAGTCTGGACCATGTATGGCCATCAGGTTGGCCTTTTATCGGCCAGATGGAGCGCCCCTCGTACTTCAGGCCCCCTGCCGGCGCATCGCCAGGATTGCCGCGCCAAAACCGATAAAGGTAGTGCCCACCACCCGGCTCACCCAGCGCGACAGGGACGGCCGGGTCAGCACGCCCTTGGCCCGCGCCGCCAGTGCGGCATACAGGCTCAGCGAAACCAGCGACAACGCTACGAATATCCCGGTCAGGATCAGGAACTGCGGCAACAGCGCCGCCCCCTGGTCGATGAACTGCGGGAACAGCGCGGTGAAGAACATGGTCGCCTTGGGGTTGGTCACTGCCGTGAGGAAGGCCGACTTGTATAGCTTCAGCGGCGTGGGCCGAACCTTGGCCACACCCTCTGCGTCGCCCTGCGCCAGCATCGGGCTCTTTTTCAGCAATTGCCGCGCGCCCAAATAGAACAGGTAGCCCGCCCCCAGGATCTTCACGGCGTTGAACAGCATTTCGGAACTGGCCAGCAGCGCGCCCAGCCCCAGCATGGCGGCTGCCGACAGGCAGAACAGGCCCGAGCCATTGCCCAGCGACGACCAGATCGCGCTGCGCTGGCCATGGGCAAGGCTGTTGTTGATGGCCATCAGGGTGGCAGGGCCGGGGCTGGCGATCGCGATGGCAGCGACCAGGGTAAAGGCAAACAGCGAGTGAGAATCCATTTTCAGGCTCGTCAGACAATCAGGAAAATTGCGCACAGGGTGCGCAGGTTCAGTCGCCATTCTGCCGCTTGGCCGCCTTCTTGGCGATAGCCTTCATCCGCGTTGCCGCCCGCTGCACGGTGGCCATCTTCTCGGGGCGCTTCATGCTCCGCCATTTGCGAATTTCGTCACGGCTGCGCCCGCAGCTCACGCACAGCTCGCTATTGAGCTGGCACAGCGAGACGCAGGGGTTGTCGATGTCTTTGGCCATGCCGCCACTCAGCCGGGCATTTCAGCCTGCGCGCGCTCGGCGGCAGCGTGGAACACCTGGCGTACTTCTTCGGCCTTGACCTTGGTGACCGACCTGGCAGCCAGCAGCTCGTCGACCACGCGCAAGCCCTGTTCCAGGGCGGTGGCCAGTTGCTCACGGTCGGAGGCGTCAGCGATATCACCCAGATAAGGAGCGATGAGATACACGTAACGGTCCTGCAGCTTGAGCGCTTCCAGCGCGTCGAGGGCTTTCTGGAACCGATCGGCAGCGGCAGGGCTCATGCTCAATTTATCGAAATGAATCAGGCTCACACGGTCAGTGGCCATCTGGACGAATCTCCGTTTCCTGGTACGGCCAGGCCCACAAGCGGCAGCGCTTCTACGATGCCCGGATGTGCAGGCCTGGGTAATGCCCACAGGGTACCAGAACCCGAGGCAGAAAGGGCCATCGCCCCCAGAACTAAAAGTATCTGGCAGGTCGCGTAATGGACGTCCCGGGGCGTTATCGGGACAGGAGCCGCCGTTTAGTGCGCAGGATAATCCCGCCAGCAATCTCCCCGCCGAGGCAGTCATCGAACTCGGTAGCCCACACAAAACTACAAGCCTGCACCAGCCGGTAAGCCAGAAAGGGGCCTCATCATTCATGGCAAAGGAACACATCACCGAAACGCTCGACCTTGGCGTGACGGATCCCTCGAAAACCGCGGAAGCACGCCAGGACCGGCGTTTCGAGGGCAAGCTCGACTGGATCGTCTTTGGTTTCACCAGCTTCCTGGCCATCGCTTTCGTCCTCTGGGGCTTCCTCAACCAGGCAAGCCTCGCCAGCAGCGCCTCCAGCGCGCAATCCTGGGTCATTCTCAACTTCGGCTGGTTCTTCGTGCTTACCTCCACGCTGTTCGTGGTGTTCGTGCTGTGGTTGGCGGCCAGCCGTTACGGCCGGGTCCCGCTGGGCCGTGATGGCGAACAGCCAGAATTCCGTACGGTGTCGTGGGTGGCGATGATGTTCAGCGCCGGCATGGGCATTGGCCTGATGTTCTTCGGCGTTGCCGAACCGCTGTCGCACTATGTATCGCCACCACCAGGGACGGCCACCGGGCAGTCCAGCGAAGCGATGCAGGTGGCCATGGCCACGACGTTGTTCCACTGGACCTTGCACCCCTGGGCCATGTACGCCATCGTCGGCCTGGTGATTGCCTATGGCACCTTCCGCCGCGGCCGCTCGCAGCTGATTTCCGCCGCCTTCCGGCCGTTGATCGGCAAGCATGCCAACGGCCCGCTCGGCCGCCTGATCGACATGATGGCGATCTTCGCCACGCTGTTCGGCTCGGCGGCCTCGCTGGGCCTGGGCGCGCTGCAGATTGCCGGTGGCCTGGAATACAACGGCTGGATCGAAAGCCCCGGCAAGCTGTTCTACATCTCGATCATCACCCTGCTGACCATTGCCTTCGTTACCTCGGCGGTGTCGGGCATCGGCAAGGGCATCCAGTGGCTGTCCAACACCAACATGGTGCTGGCGCTGGTGCTGGCGGTGTTCGTGTTCATGGTTGGCCCGACCCTGCTGATGCTCAACCTGCTGCCAACCTCGATCGGCATCTACGTCAAGATGCTGCCGGAAATGATGGCCCGTACCAACGCCAGCGGCGGTGAACAGATGAACAACTGGCTGGCCGGCTGGACCGTGTTCTACTGGGCCTGGTGGATTTCCTGGACGCCGTTCGTGGGCATGTTCATCGCCCGCATCAGCCGCGGCCGCACCATCCGCCAGTTCGTTACCGGGGTGCTGCTGGTACCGAGCCTGGTCAGCCTGGTGTGGTTCACCATCTTTGGCGGCGCGGGTATCGACGCCCTGCGTGAAGGCGCCTTCCAGCTGGCCAATGGTGCAGTCAACAGCAACCACGCGCTGTACCAGTTGCTGGACAGCTACCCGCTGGCCTCGGCGACATCAGTGCTGGTGATGGTTCTGGTGGGTATCTTCTTCGTCTCCGGTGCCGACGCAGCCTCGCTGGTGATGGGCACGCTGTCGGAACACGGCACCACCACGCCATCGCGCCGTACGGTGATCTTCTGGGGCGCGCTGACCGGTACGGTGGCGGCGATCATGCTGGCAATCGGTGACCCACGCGACCCCGGCGAGGCACTGACCGGCCTGCAGAACCTGACCATCGTCGTGGCCCTGCCGTTCGTGGTGGTGATGGTGCTGCTATGCCTGGCGCTGTACCGCGACCTGCGCAAGGACCCGATGATGCTGCGCCACCTGCGCGGCAACGAACTGATCGAGAAGGCAGTGCTGTATGGCGCGGTGAAGCATGGCGAAGAGTTCTACATCGTGGTGCAGGAGAAGAAGGCTTCGACCAAGCCGGCGTCGGCAGAGGCCGAAGTGACCGGCAACTGACCTGGCAACTTTGTGGAATCGGGGCTGCTGCGCAGCCCCCGATCAAGATGCCTTCACTGCCGTGATCAGCCCTTCAACGCCGCCTCTATCCTGGCCACATCGATCTTGCCCATCTGCATCATGGCATCAAACGCCCGCTTGGCCGCCGCCCGGTCGGGGTGGCCGATGGCTTCGATGAGGATGCGCGGGGTGATCTGCCACGAAATCCCCCATTTATCCTTGCACCAGCCGCAGACACTGGCCTCCCCGCCGTTGCCGACAATGGCATCCCACAAGCGGTCGGTCTCGGCCTGGTCCTCGGTGCTGACCTGGAATGAAAACGCCTCGCAATGCGTGAAGGCCTTGCCTCCGTTGAGCCCCACGCAGGGAATACCCATGACGCTGAACTCCACGGTAATCACGTCACCCTGTTTCCCGGATGGATAATCAGCAGGTGCCTGATGCACCGCTATCACTGCCGTGTCAGGGAAGACGCTGGCGTAAAAGTTCGCGGCCTCCTCGGCGTCGTTGTCGTACCAGAGGCAGATTGTGTTCTTGGCTGTCATGGTCTTGTTCCAAGAAAGGGTGTGAGCCTTTGAGTCTAGTCTCACAGTCGCCGGTTGAAGTCCTGCAACATCCTGCAGACATTTCCGACATCAGGTAGTGAACCTGCTGACAAAAAAACGGTCTTTCGCTGACGGTCAACCCACCGACCGGTTCATCGGCCCAGTCACCGGGCCTACTTTTTGTCCTGTTTCAGCGAAGACCCAACATGCCCGATTCCCGCCCAACTGCTTCCGCCCTCACTGCCCTGCGCGGCGGCCTGATCGCCACCCTGGTGGCCCTTGCCGCACCGGTGCACGCCGAAGAGCCTGCCAGCGATGCACGCTGGGTCAGCGACAGCCTGAGCACCTATGTGCGCAGCGGCCCCACCGATGGCCACCGCATTGTCGGTACGCTCAAGTCCGGGCAGAAGCTGACCCTGATCGGCAGCCAGGGCAACTACAGCCAGGTGCGCGGGCAGAACGGCGATGTGGTGTGGATTCTCAGCAACGACCTGCAGTCGGTGCCAGGCCAGGGCGAGCGCCTGCCGCAGCTCGATGCCCAGGTCGCGGACCTGACCGGGCAGTTGAAGAACATCGACGACAGCTGGAAGAACCGCGTGCAGGGCATGCAGGAAACCCTCGATTCACGCAAGAAGCTGATCGACGAACTGGAAGCGCGCAACCAGGCGCTGAATGAACAGCTCGACCAGAGCCAGTCGCAGCTGCGCGATACCCAGGCCCGCCTGGGAGACGAGAACAAGCAGGTGATGATGCGCTACATGGTGTATGGCGGCAGCATTGCCGGCGCGGGCTTGCTGGCGGGGCTGATCCTGCCGTCGCTGACCCGTGGGCGCAGGAAGAACGATCGCTGGTTCTGAAGACGGCGCCAGCCTGCGCTGGCCTCTTCGCGGGTAAACCCGCTCCCACAGTAACCACGCTGGCCTTGAGCCTGTTGGAGATACTGTAGGAGCGGGTTTACCCGCGAAGAGGCCAGCAAGGGCTTACTTGCTACGTGCCTTGTTGTAGATAGTCTTGGCTTGGTCCGCCGAGGCCTGACACTGAGTCATATCGCCCTTGCTCTGAGCATCCTTGGCATTTTGCAAGTGGACTTTGAAGTCATGGGCCATGCCGCCATGCATTGCCTGGCCACTGGCCTTTTCGAAATCCTCAAGCTCCTTGATCTTGGCCGCACAGTTGCTCGCCGGGTCTGCGTGTGCGGCAAAACTGAGGACCGAGGCAATCACCAGCAAAGGTATGCATTTAGTGGATTTCATGGAGCGTTCTCCTGGAAAACCTGAAGGGTCGTCGAGATGACACTGGCTCGACGCAGCAAACAGCATAGTCGGCCATACGCCCCGGCGCCTCGGCTCAGCCCGGGGGCTATGCCCCCTCGGCAAACAGGAAATCGATGAACACCCGCACCCGCAGCGGCATGTGCCGGGCCTGGGGGTAGATCAGCATGAACGGCCGCGAAGTGCCGCCAAACTCGGCGAGCACTTCCACCAGTTCGCCACTGGCCAGTGCGTCCTGCACGGTAAAGCGGTAAGCCTGCATCAGCCCGCCGCCGTGGCGCACCAGCGTGGCGGTGGCGAGGAAGTCGCCCAGGCAGGTGAACCCACCCTGGGTTTCGATCTCCACCTGCTGGCCATCCTGAAGGAAGCTCCACGGCGGGCGGCGGCCACTGCTGGGCAGTTCGAACTGGATGCACTCATGTTGCAGCAAGTCGTGCGGTGTTCGTGGCGTGCCGGCACGGGCCAGGTAGCCCGGCGTGGCCACCACCAGCAGTTCGGCATCTTCCAGGCGACGCGCCACCAGCCGCGAATCGGCCGGCTCGCGGCCACGAATGGCCAGGTCGAACGGTTCCTCGGCAAAGTCGACGTTGCGGTTGCTGACATGCACATCCACCTGCACCTTGGGGTAGCGCTGGCGAAACCGCGGCAGCAGCGGCAACAGCCGGTGATGAGCATAGGGCGTGGGTGCACTGATACGCAGCCGACCGCTCGGCTCGACCTGCCCGCCCGTGACCTGGCGCTCGGCCTCCACCAACTGCCCCAGTGCCTGCCGGCATTGCTGGTAATAGGCCTGGCCGGCTGAGGACAGGCGCATCTGCCGGGTGGTGCGAACGAACAGGCGCACACCCAGGCGCTCTTCCAGGCGCGCCACGCTGCGGCTGACCGCCGCCGGGGTAACGCCGGCTTCCGTGGCCGCAGCGGTGAAGCTGCCGCTGTCGGCTGCCAGGCAGAACAGTTCCAGGCTGCCCAGTTGCAGGTCATCGAAATGGCGGGTCATGTCGGCTCGATTGATTACATGGTGTATCGATTGAAATGCCAAGCGCCTCATTTTTCAAGTTCTGATTGCAACCTACAGTGGCTTCACACCGAGCCCATGGCTCACTTCACTGGAGATCATGCACATGAACACGCCACGCACCGTCATTATTACCGGGGCCTCGAGCGGCCTGGGTTTCGCCCTGGCCGAGGCCTTCCTCGAACGCGGCGACAACGTGGTCGGCAACGCCCGCAGCCAGGCCCGCCTTGAGCAAGCCGCCGCCCGCCTCGGCAACCCATCGCGCTTCATCGGCGTGGCTGGCGACATCGCCGAGCAGGGCACGGCCCAGCGCCTGTTCGCCAGCGCCGAGCAAGCCTTTGGCGGGGTCGACCTGCTGATCAACAACGCCGGCATCTTCATTGCCAAGCCGTTTGCCGAGTACAGCGAAGCGGATGTCGACGCCTTGGTCGGCACCAACCTCAAGGGCTTCTTCTACCCGGCCCAGGAAGCGGCGCGGATCATGACCAGGCAAGGGCATGGGCAGATCATCGCCATCACCGCCTCCATTGCCTTGCAACCGGACACCCGCGTGCCGGCCCTGCTGCCGGTACTGGTCAAGGGTGGCCTGAACCAGGCGGTGAAAGGCCTGGCACTTGAACTGGCAGCCAGCGGCGTGCAGGTGAATGCGGTGGCACCGGGGATCATCGATACACCGCTGCATGGCGGCAACACACAAGGCATGGGCGCGCTGTCACCCAGTGGCCGCACCGGCTTGCCACAGGATGTCGTGGATGCAGTGTTGTACCTGGCCGACTCACGCTTCGTCAGCGGCGTTATCCTGCCGGTGGATGGCGGTAGCACCGCTGGCACCTGGCATTAACAGAGGAGCGAGCAACCATGCCTTATGTCCATATTCGCGTGACCGATGAAGGCGTCAGTGCTGAGCACAAGCGCCAACTGATCGAACAGACGACCCGCATGCTGGAGCAGGTGCTGGGCAAGCCGCCGGCCAGTACCTTTGTGGTGATCGAGGAGGTGCCGACCGATAACTGGGGGGTTGGCGGGGAGACAGTGACCGTGGTGCGGGCCCGAGAGCGAGGGTGACCCCAGGGGCCGCCTTGCGGCCCCTACTGGCGCAACCGCTCCAACGCCTGCAACACATACCCCGTGGCCCGCTCCACCTGCCCTTCCCGGCAGGCAATGCCCAGTTGCCGCCACAACCCCGGCCGCAGCGGCCGGCGGGCAATGCGCCGGTCCAGCTCGGCCGACTCCCCCTCCTGCGGCAGCAATGTCGCCCCATACCCGGCCCCGACCAGGCTCTTGATCGCATCGTTGTAGTTCAGCTCGATTCGCGGCTCAGGGTACAACCCCGCTGCCGCGAACCACTCGCCGGTCACCCGCGAAAGCTGGGTGCTGCTGTCGTTGAGGATCAACGCCCGCTGCGCCAGCCAGGCCGGCGTAACCTTGGCCGGTGGCTGCCAGTCGGCCGGCACGTAGGCCAGGATCGGGTCGCGCCGCCAGGGCGTAACCGCAAGCCCCTTACCGGCCACCTGTGGCAAGGCCACCAGGCCGATATCCAGCGTGCCTTCGCGCAGGCGCGCCAACGAGGCCTGGGAGGTCAGCACCTGGACCTGCACATCGATCCCTGGGTGCACCGTACGCAGGTGCTCCAGCGCCTGCGGCAGCAAGTGGGCGATGGCACCGGTGGAGGCGTCCAGGCGCACCCGGCCGGTCAGGCCCTCGACCTGCCGGCGCACTTCATCCAGCGCCAGGTCGGCGTCGGCCAGCAGGCGGCGGGCACGGGCCAGCAGGGTTTCGCCGATGACCGTGGGCCGCACCTGGCCGCGGGTGCGGGTGAGCAACGGTGCGCCAATGCGCGCTTCCAGCTCGGCCACGTGCAGGCTGATGGTGGGCGGTGCCAGGTTGAGCTGGCGGGCGGCTTCGGCAAACGAGCCCAGGTCGGAGATGACCACCAAGGTGCGGAGGCGATCGAGGCTGATTTCGCGCATGGGCCAATCTCGTTCAGAAAAGATGAATATATCGATCATCATATTCAAATTTTCTTTACCAGAGCCACAAGCGAGCATAGGCCATCCCTACCCGACCGGACTTTGACCATGCACACACCTGTTGTCTTCATCGACGGTGACCAAGGCACCACCGGCCTGCAGATCCATGCCCGGCTGCAAGGCCGCAGCGATCTGCGCCTGCTGACCCTGCCCGAAGCCGAACGCAAAGACCCGCAACGCCGCCGCGAAGCGATCAACAGCGCCGACATCGCCCTGCTGTGCCTGCCCGACGATGCCGCCCGCGAGGCCGTGGCGGCGATCCACAACCCGCAAGTGCGGGTGATCGACGCAAGCTCCGCGCACCGCACCAGCCCAGGCTGGGTCTATGGCCTGCCGGAGCTCGACGAGCAGCAAGCCGAGCGCATCGCGCACAGCAAGCGCGTCAGCAACCCCGGCTGCTACCCCACCGGCGCCATCGCCCTGTTGCGCCCACTGGTCAAGGCCGGCCTGCTGCCAGCGGACTACCCGCTGAACATCCACGCCATCTCCGGCTATTCCGGTGGTGGCCGCGCCGCAGTCGAACGGCATGAACAGCCCGCCGCCGGCAAAACCCCGGCCCTGCAACTGTACGGCCTGGAACTGGCGCACAAGCATGTGCCGGAAATCCAGCAGCACGCCGGGCTGTCGGCGCGGCCGATGTTCATGCCCGGTTACGGTGCCTACCGCCAGGGCATCGTGCTGAGCATCCCGCTGCAGTTGCGCCTGCTGCCCGGCCAGGTCAGTGCCGAACAGCTGCAGGCCTGCCTGCAGCAGCACTACCAGGGTGCCCGCCACGTCCAGCTAATGCCCCTGCACCAGCACGGCGCAGCGCCGAACCTCGACCCCGAGGCGTTGAACGACAGCAACGACCTGCGCCTGGCGCTTTACGCCAACCCTGAGCATGGCCAGGTGCTGCTGACCGCAGTGTTCGACAACCTCGGCAAAGGTGCCTCCGGTGCGGCGGTGCAAAACCTCGACCTGATGCTCGGTGCATTGCAGGTACAAGGCTGATCGGCAAAAACGGTTAGACTGTACAGCCCGCGCCCGCATGGCGCGGGCCGTCCATCTACCCGCCGGAGCCCGCCCCCCGATGTTCATCCTGAGCCGCCTCGACAGCGTGCCGCCTGAATCCTTCCAGAACCAGATCCGCGAACTGGTGATCCACCACGTCGGCGAACTGAGCAGTGTCGCCATCAGCGCCGACAACCCGCTGTACCCGCTGTACCAGTACGGCGTTGGCATGGAGGTGCACCAGTACCTGCAAGCACTGGACGGTACCCGCGGCCTGGCCGTGGCGCTGACCCTGGCGCTGGATGCCGAAGAGCCAGACCAATTGCTGGGGTTTGCCCTGTCGCTGCCGGCCGAGGACGATGAACAGGCGTGCGCCCTGGCGTTCCTGGCCGTGCGCGCCAGCCATCGACGCCAAGGCATCGCCCGCGCCCTGCTGGGCGACCTGCAGGCACGCCATGCCTGCGTCGAGCTGAATGCCTTTGCCAGCCAGGTACCGTGGTTCGAGGCGATGGGCATGCAGGTGGTGGCCGCCAATGGGCCGCAGGTACTGATGAGCAGTACCGGGCGGGCTAGCGGCGCGCTGATCGGGCGACTGGATATTGCGCCGATCTACCAGACGGCGGAAGTGATGCAGATCCATACCTACCTGCTCAACCAGCAGGGTGAGGATGCGATGATCGAAGCGGAACAGATGCGGGATGAGCGGCTGGACGAACTGACCGCTCAGGCCCAGGAGTGTGTACGGCAGCGCAAGACCGTGCATTGACCCAAGGACCTGTGGGAGATT
>NZ_JALLKV010000029.1:23926-67828 GCF_023093815.1 Pseudomonas sp. PNPG3 | reverse complement strand
CGTCACTAAAGGCGCGAAACTGGCTTGCTGAAAACCATAGAATCTCCCACAGGGTTATGTGCAGCCTTCAGGACCTGCGCAATACCTGTGGGAGCGGGTTCACCCGCGAAAGGGCCGGTACTGCCATCCGCAAGCTTCTGCCATATTCAGAAACCATGATCTACGCAGCACCTGTATCTCAGCCACTACCTTTGAAAAGTCACCTGCTTTTCAAGGAAGAAGCCAATGTCGCGAGCCCAGTCTCACCTGCTTCGCCGTGGTCGCTATTCAGAACTTGGCCGGCTCTATCTGCTGACCACCGTCA
Organism: Pseudomonas sp. PNPG3; assembly: GCF_023093815.1. NCBI lineage: Bacteria > Pseudomonadati > Pseudomonadota > Gammaproteobacteria > Pseudomonadales > Pseudomonadaceae > Pseudomonas > Pseudomonas sp. PNPG3. Next base: position 67,524 of record NZ_JALLKV010000029.1, on the reverse strand, counting down.
CCCACCAGCGCAAGCCGCTGTTCCATGATTTCCACCATGCCCGGCTGGTCATTCACCAACTGCGACAATCAGACCAGGAACATGCCTGCCGATCATTGGCCTGGGTGCTGATGCCGGACCATCTGCATTGGCTGATTGAGTTGAAAGGTACGACGTTGGGCACCTTGATGCGAAGGTTCAAGTCCAGGTCCAGTCTGGTTTTGCATCAGGCGGGGGTTGAGCATGATCCGGTATGGCAGTCTGGGTATCAGGACCGGGCATTAAGAAGGGAAGAAAGCATGGTGCATGTCGCCAGGTACATTGTTGCCAACCCCTTGCGGGCAGGCCTGGTCAGAAGTGTCAGGGACTATCCACATTGGGATGCAGTCTGGCTTTGAATCTGTGCTGGGGCCTTCGCGGGTAAACCCGCTCCCACAGGGATTAACACAGGCTCGAGGCAGTGATATTCCTGTGGGAGCGGGTTCACCCGCGAAGAGGCCAGATCAGGCAGACGCCGCAACCTGCGCCGGGCGCTTCACCTGTGGCTGCGAAGCATTCGCTGCAGCGCCCTCTTCGATCGCCTGCTGTATCGCCTTGCGACGGCGCTCTTCGGCCTGGCGGCTGAAGTACCAGACGAAGAAGGTCACCAGCGATACCGACAGCAGGATCAAGCTTGCCACGGCGTTGATCTCCGGCTTCACGCCCAGGCGCACCGCCGAGAACACTTCCATCGGCAAGGTGGTCGAACCAGGGCCGGAGACGAAGCTCGCCAGTACCAGGTCATCCAGCGACAGGGCGAACGACATCATGCCGCCCGCAGCCAGCGACGGCGCGATCATCGGGATGGTGATCAGGAAGAACACCTTCCACGGCTTGGCACCCAGGTCCATCGCCGCTTCCTCGATCGACAGGTCCAGCTCCCGCAGGCGTGCCGACACCACCACCGCTACATACGCGGCACAGAACGTGGTATGGGCGATCCAGATGGTGACGATGCCGCGCTCCTGCGGCCAGCCAATCATCTGCGCCATGGCCACGAACAGCAGCAACAGCGACAGGCCGGTGATCACCTCAGGCATTACCAGCGGCGCGGTAACCAGGCCACCGAACAGCGTGCGGCCCTTGAAGCGGGTAACCCGGGTCAGCACGAACGCCGCCAAGGTACCCAGCGCCACCGCCGCCACCGCCGTGTAGCAGGCGATTTCCAGCGAACGCATCACCGAACCCATCAACTGGGTGTTGTCGAGCAGGCCGACGTACCACTTCACCGACCAGCCACCCCACACCGTCACCAGCTTGGAGGCGTTGAACGAGTAGATCACCAGGATCAGCATCGGCAGGTAGATGAACAGCAAGCCGAGCACCAGCATCAGCTTGGAGAAACTGAAGCGCTTCATGCCCTGCCCTCCATTTCTTTGGCCTGGCTGCGGTTGAACAGCAGGATCGGCACGATCAGGATCGCCAGCATGACCACCGCCAGCGCAGAGGCCACCGGCCAGTCACGGTTGTTGAAGAACTCTTGCCACAGCACCTTGCCGATCATCAGGGTTTCCGGGCCGCCAAGCAGTTCAGGAATCACGAACTCGCCCACCACCGGGATGAACACCAGCATGCAGCCGGCGATGATGCCGTTCTTCGACAGTGGTACGGTGATCTTCCAGAAGCTGTTGAAGGTGCTCGAACCCAGGTCCGAAGCGGCCTCGAGCAGGCTCGGGTCGTGCTTCACCAGGTTGGCGAACAGCGGCAGGATCATGAACGGCAGGTACGAATAGACCACGCCGATGTACACCGCCAGGTTGGTGTTGAGGATCTGCAGCGGCTGGTCGATCAACCCGGTCCACAGCAGGAAGCCGTTGAGCAGGCCGTTGTTGCTGAGAATGCCCATCCAGGCATAGACGCGGATCAGGATCGCGGTCCAGGTCGGCATCATGATCAGCAACAGCAGGACCGTCTGGGTCTCCTTCTTGGCGTTGGCAATGGCATAGGCCATCGGGTAGCCGATCAGCAGGCACAGCAGGGTGCTGAAGAAGGCCATCTTCAGCGAGCCCAGGTAGGCCGAGATATACAGCTCATCCTCGGTCAACAGGCCATAGTTGGCCAGGTTGAGCACCAGCTGCAGCTTGTCTTCGACGTAGCTGTAGATCTCGGTATACGGCGGGATCGCCACGTCGGCTTCGGCGAAGCTGATCTTCAGCACGATGAAGAACGGCAGCATGAAGAACAGGAACAGCCAGATGAACGGCACGCCGATCACCAGGTGCCGCCCCTCCGGGGTAATACGCTGGAAGGCTCGCTTGAGCTTGCGCAGTTTCATGACCGCAGTACCACGCCGCTGTCGTCTTCCCACCACACGTACACTTCATCGCCCCAGGTCGGGCGGGTGCCCTGGCGCTCGGCGTTGGCGACGAACGACTGGACGACCTTGCCACTCGGTAACTCGACGTAGAACACCGAGTGGCCACCCAGGTAGGCAATGTCGTGAACCTTGCCGCGCGACCAGTTGTGCTCGCAGGTCGGTTGCTGGGTGGTGACCAGCATCTTTTCCGGGCGCAGGGCGTAGGTGATGTGCTTGTCTTCCACCGACGTGGTGATGCCGTGGCCGACATAGATCTTGCGCTCCAGCTCCGGGCTGGCAATGATCGCGTGGCCTTCGGCGTCGTCGACCACTTCACCTTCGAACAGGTTGACGTTGCCGATGAACTCGCACACCAGGCGGCTGGTAGGCGTCTCGTAGATGTCCACCGGCGAGCCGATCTGGGCGATCCAGCCCAGGTGCATGATGGCGATGCGCTGGGCCATGGTCATGGCCTCTTCCTGGTCGTGGGTCACCATCACGCAGGTCACGCCAACGCGCTCGATGATCTCCACCAGTTCCAGTTGCATCTGCGAACGCAGTTTCTTGTCCAGTGCACCCATCGGCTCGTCGAGCAGCAGCAGCTTGGGGCGCTTGGCCAGCGAGCGGGCCAGTGCCACGCGCTGGCGCTGGCCGCCGGACAGCTGGTGCGGCTTGCGCTTGGCGTACTGGGTCATGTGCACCAGCTTGAGCATCTCGGCCACGCGGGCGTCGATCTCGGCCTTGGGCATCTTGTCCTGCTGCAGGCCGAAGGCGATGTTCTGCGCCACGGTCATGTGCGGGAACAGCGCGTAGGACTGGAACATCATGTTGATCGGCCGCTCGTAGGGCGGCATGTCGGTAATGTCGACGCCATCGAGGAAGATCCGCCCTTCGGTCGGGCGCTCGAAGCCGGCCAGCATGCGCAGCAAGGTGGACTTGCCGGAACCGGAGCCCCCCAGCAGAGCGAAGATCTCGCCCTTGCGGATTTCCAGGGACACATCGTCCACGGCTACCGTTTCGTCGAACTTTTTCGTGACCCGGTCGATCTTGACCAGCACCTGCTTGGGTTGCTGGCCACCCTCGAGGGCTTTTTTATAGGCACCGGAGGCAACTGCCATGAGTGAAACTCCCAACAAGATTTTTGTGCCCGCGAGCCCTGTTCTAAAGGTGCCGCCACGGGCCTGGATTTTTACTTGCCCGACTTGACCTTGGTCCAGCTACGGGTCATCAGCCGTTGCACCTTGGGTGGCAACTCTGAATTCACGAACATCTTGTTCAGCACTTCCTGCGGTGGGTAAACCGCGGCGTCAGTCCTCACGGCCTGGTCCATCAGGTCGCCAGCCTTGGGGTTCGGGTTGGCGTAACCGACGTAATCACTGACCTGGGCGATAACCTCAGGCTTCAGCAAATAGTTGATGAAGGCATGCGCCTCTTTGACGTTCTTGGCGTCCTTGGGAATCGCCAGCACGTCGAACCAGAGGTTGCCGCCTTCCTTGGGAATGGCGTAGGCCAGGTTCACGCCCTTCTTCGCTTCTTCGGCGCGGGTCTTTGCCTGGAACACATCACCTGAGAAGCCTGCCGCGACGCAGATGTCGCCGTTGGCCAGGTCGGTGATGTACTTGGACGAGTGGAAGTAGGTCACGTACGGGCGTACCGCCAGCAGTTTCTTCTCGGCGGCCTGGTAGTCCTTGGCATTGGTGCTGTTGGGGTCCAGCCCCATGTAGTTGAGCACCGCCGGCAGCATTTCGTCCGCCGAATCGAGGAAGGCCACGCCGCACTTGGCGAGCTTCTTCATGTTCTCGGGCTCGAACAGCACTGCCCAGGAGTCGATGGTGTCCACGCCCAGCGCGGCCTTCACCTTGTCGACGTTGTAACCGATGCCGTTGGTGCCCCACAGGTAAGGCACGGCGTACTGGTTGCCCGGGTCGTTCCTTTCCAGGCGCTTCATCAGCGCCGGGTCCAGGTTGGAATAATTGGGCAGCAGGTTCTTGTCGAGCTTCTGGAACGCGCCCGCCTTGATCTGCTTGCCGAGGAAATGGTTGGACGGCACTACCACGTCATAGCCGGTATTGCCGGCCAGCAGCTTGCCTTCCAGGGTTTCGTTGGAATCGAACACATCTTGCACGGGCTTGATGCCCGTGGCTTTCTCGAAGTCCGCGAGTGTGGTCGGGCCGATGTAGTCGGACCAGTTGTAGAAGTGCACCGTAGGCGCCGCTTGGACGCTGCATGCCAGCGTCAGGCCCGCTCCAGCCATCAAGGCCTTGCGGAATACAGAAATGGACAAGTGGGTGGTCCTCACAATCAGTGCCTGGGTAGCGACAATGCTGCCGCACACGCAAAACCGGCGCGCAACTTACCTTCGCAGCTTCGATGCCGCAATCATCAATTGCCTTTCACTGGCTCTGGGCCGGGATTCCCCGGCCCAGAGGTACCGCATCGGGCTTATTTGCCCGACTTGATCTTGGTCCAGCTGCGGGTGATCACACGCTGGGCAGAAGCTTCAGGCGCAGCGATCGCGTACAGCTGCTTCTTCACTTCAGCTGGCGGATAGATGCTCGGATCGCTGGTGATTTCCTTGTCCACGAACTGGGTGGCGGCAGCGTTGCCGTTCGGGAAGCGCACGGCGTTGGTGATCTCGGCCATGATTTCCGGCTGCATCAGGAAGTTCATGAACTGGTAGGCAGCGTCTTTATGCTCGGCATCCTTGGGGATGGCGACCATGTCGTAGAAGGTACCGGCACCTTCCTTCGGAATGACGTAGTCCACCTTGACCTTGTCGCCAGCTTCGTGGGCACGGGCCTTGGACTGCTCCAGGTCACCCGAGTAACCGACAGCTACGCAGATGTTGCCGTTGGCCATGTCGCCGATGTACTTGGACGAATGGAAGTAGGTGATCGAAGGACGGATCTTGAGGAACAGGTCCTCGGCGGCCTTCAGGTCTTCCTTCTTGGTGCTGTTGCTCGGCAGGCCCAGGTAGTGCAGCGCAGCCGGGAGCATTTCGGTCGGGGCATCGAGGAAGCTCACGCCGCAGCTCTTGAGCTTGGCGATGTTCTCAGGCTTGAACACCACGTCCCACGAGTCGATCTTGTCCACGCCCAGCGCGGCCTTGACCTTCTCCGGGTTGTAGCCGATACCGATCGAGCCCCACATGTACGGGAAGGCGTGCTTGTTGTCCTTGTCGCTGGCATCGCCAACGGCCTTGAGCAGGTCAGGGTCGAGGTTCTTCCAGTTCGGCAGCTTGGAGCGGTCCAGTTCCTCGTACACGCCAGCCTTGATCTGCTTGGCCAGGAAGTTGTTCGAAGGCACGACGATGTCATAGCCCGACTTGCCTGCCAGCAGCTTGGCTTCGAGGGTTTCGTTGCTGTCGAAGACGTCGTACTTGACCTTGATGCCCGACTGTTTCTCGAACTTGGCGATAGTGTCCGGAGCGATGTAGTCCGACCAGTTGTAGACGTTCAACACCTTGTCTTCAGCCTGAACAGCGGTAGCCATGGCACCCATCAGGGCGGTGGCCAGCAACGTCTTGCCCAATTTATTCATGCGTAATGCTCCAGAATTTTTTATTTAGCCATCTGTTCAGCAGCCAGGACCTACGGTGCAGAGCGCGCGGCGACTGAAACAGTCGCTAGTCTGGCAAGTTACAAGGCTCTGTATCAAGGAAAGCAGGGCCTTGTAACGACTTAATGTCACATCGCTAGCCTAGCAAACTGTCAACGAATCGCTTCGAGCGTCAGGTCCAGGCATTTGCGTGCCTTTTCCACCAGTTCGTCGATCTCTGCATGGCTGATCACCAGCGGCGGCGCAATGATCATGGTGTCACCCACCGCACGCATGATCAGGCCGTTTTCGAAGCAGAAGGTGCGGCAGATCATGCCTACGCCCTTGCCTTCGTAACGGCTGCGGGTGGCCTTGTCCTTGACCAGCTCGATCGCGCCGAGCAGGCCCAGGCCGCGTACCTCGCCCACCAGAGGGTGGTCCTGCAGCTCACGCAAACGCTTTTGCAAATAAGGTGCCGCTTCGGTGCGCGCCTTCTCGACGATTTTCTCGTCGCGCAGGATGCGCAGGTTTTCCAGGCCCACCGCCGCCGCTACCGGGTGGCCGGAGTAGGTGAAGCCGTGGTTGAAGTCGCCGCCTTCGCTGAGTACCTGGGCCACGGTGTCACGCACGATCACACCGCCCATGGGGATGTAACCGGAAGTCAGGCCCTTGGCGATGGTCATCAGGTCGGGCTTGAGGTCGTAGTAGTCGGAGCCGAACCACTCGCCGGTACGACCGAAACCGCAGATCACTTCGTCGGCGACGAACAGGATGTCGTACTTGGCGAGGATCTCCTTCACCTTCGGCCAGTAGGTTTCCGGCGGGATGATCACGCCGCCGGCGCCCTGGATCGGCTCGGCGATAAAGGCGGCGACGTTGTCTTCGCCGACTTCGAGGATTTTCTGCTCCAGCTGATCGGCCGCCCACACCCCGAACTCGTCCGGGGTCATGTCGCCGCCTTCGCCGAACCAGTAAGGCTGCGGGATATGCACGATGCCAGGAATCGGCAGGCCGCCCTGCTCGTGCATGCCGCTCATGCCGCCCAGGCTGGCGCCAGCCACGGTGGAGCCGTGGTAGCCGTTGATGCGGCCGATGATGGTCTGCTTCTGTGGCTTGCCTTTCAGCGCCCAGTAATGGCGGACCATGCGCAGCACGGTGTCGTTGCCTTCGGAGCCGGAGCCGGTGAAGAACACATGGGTCATGCCTTGCGGCGCCACGTCGGAGATTGCCTTGGCCAGTTCCAGCGCAGGCGGGTGGGCAGTCTGGAAGAACAGGTTGTAGTACGGCAGCTCGCGCATCTGCTTTTCTGCCGCCTGCACCAGTTCTTCACGGCCATAGCCCACAGCCACGCACCACAGGCCAGCCATGCCGTCGAGGATCTTGTGCCCCTCGCTATCCCACAAATGCACACCCTGGGCCTTGGTGATGATGCGCGGCCCCTTCTCCTTCAGCTGCTTGTAGTCGCTGAAGGGCGCGAGGTGATGCTCCCCGCTCAGGGTTTGCCATTCACGGGTTTGCGGGTTGTTGACGCTCATGTGCTTCTCCGTTGTTCGACAGCCGCGTCCTGCGGCACCAAGTTGATCAGACAGCAAACAGCAGGAACTCACGCTCCCAGGAACTGATGACTCGCTTGAAGTTCTCGTGCTCGGCGCGCTTGGTAGCGACGTAGCCGGTGATGAACTTCTTGCCCAGGTACTGCACCAGTGCACGGCTGTTTTCCATGCGTTCCAGGGCATCTTCGATGGTCAGTGGCAGGCGCAGGTTGCGGCGTTCGTAGCCACGGCCCTGCACCGGCGCGCTGGCGTCGATGCCTTCGACCATGCCGATGTAGCCACACAGCAGGCTGGCAGCGATGGCCAGGTATGGGTTGGCGTCGGCGCCTGGCAGGCGGTTCTCGACCCGGCGGCTTTGCGGGCCGGCGTCCGGCACGCGCAGGCCGACGGTACGGTTTTCCTCGCCCCACTCCACGTTCACCGGCGCCGAGGTGTCGGGCAGGAAGCGACGGAACGAGTTGACGTTGGGGGCGAACAGCGGCAATGCCTCGGGGATGAACTTCTGCAGGCCACCGATGTGGTGCAGGAACAGTTCGCTCATGCTGCCGTCGTCGTTGCTGAAGATGTTCTTGCCGGTGGCCACGTCGACCACGCTCTGGTGCAGGTGCATGGCACTGCCTGGCTCACCGGTCATGGGCTTGGCCATGAAGGTGGCGGCCACATTGTGCTTGAGCGCGGCCTCGCGCATGGTGCGCTTGAACACCAGGATCTGGTCGGCCAGGTGCAGGGCGTTGCCATGACGGAAGTTGATCTCCATCTGCGCCGTGCCGTCCTCATGGATCAGCGTGTCGAGATCCAACTGCTGCAGTTCGCACCAGTCGTAGACGTCTTCGAACAGCGGGTCGAATTCGTTGGCGGCTTCGATCGAGAACGACTGACGGCCGGTTTCCGGCCGGCCCGAACGGCCTACCGGGGGCTGCAGCGGGAAGTCCGGGTCTTCGCTGCGCTTGGTCAGGTAGAACTCCATCTCCGGCGCGACGATCGGCTGCCAGCCCTTGTCGGCGTAGAGCTTGAGGACTTTCTTCAGCACGTTGCGCGGCGACAGTTCGACCGGGTTGCCCTTCTTGTCGTAGGTATCGTGGATCACCTGGGCGGTCGGCTCGATGGCCCATGGCACCAGGAACACGGCGTTCTCGTCGGGGCGGCAGATCATGTCGATGTCCGCCGGGTCCAGCAGTTCGTAATAGATGTCGTCGTCGACGTAGTCGCCGGTCACGGTCTGCAGCAGCACGCTCTCGGGCAGGCGCATGCCTTTTTCGGCGATGAACTTGTTGGTAGGCGAAATCTTGCCGCGCGTGATGCCGGTCAGGTCACTGATCATGCATTCGACTTCGGTGATCTTGTGCTCTTTCAACCAATCGGTGAGCTGGTCGAGGTTGTTACTCATAAATACCTCAGGAGGTAAGGTGGTCCGCGCACTGATTCTGGATGGAGTACATTGCTAAAGCAAAAACCCCCGCGCAGAGCCGCAGTGGATACACTGAAAACAAGTGTGTCCGTAATGAGTTCGAAAGGCAGGAAGACGAAACGAAGGGCGGCAAGCCGCTACGAGGGCAGGTCCGGGAGCGCCAAACGTCAATTATTGCGGCCAGGGCGGCCACGCCATTGACGAAGCTTGCAAAAATGACGGATGTACCCGATGGCACTGCGCAGGCAGTACTTTCAGGTCTCGGCAAGCGGACCATGTGACCCTCGTATTATTGTGTTCTGGGTTGAGACCGAGCTTAGCCTTGTTCATTTTTTTACACAACACCTCCGTAAAAAATAAAACACGGTTGGTCGGAGATAGCCCTTTGCGAGGGAAATAGCGGATAATGGCTTGCCCCGATATGCAGCAAATCTGCCGTCGATGTGCCATTTCAGGGCATCATGGGGTTGGCTTGACATCAGTTTGTCTTTTCGATTGACTGGTCTTGCAAGCCCCCCTTGATTGATATTTTTAACAACAAAGGTGTTGCATCATGTCGGTACCCCCGCGTGCCGTTCAGCTTAACGAAGCGAACGCGTTCCTTAAGGAACATCCTGAGGTTCTCTACGTTGACCTTCTGATTGCAGATATGAATGGTGTGGTGCGTGGCAAGCGCATAGAGCGCACCAGCCTCCACAAGGTTTACGAGAAAGGCATCAACCTGCCTGCCTCCCTCTTCGCCCTGGACATCAACGGTTCCACCGTTGAAAGCACCGGGCTGGGCCTGGACATCGGCGATGCTGACCGCATCTGCTATCCAATCCCTGACACCCTCTGTAACGAGCCGTGGCAAAAGCGCCCAACCGCTCAGCTGCTGATGACCATGCACGAGCTCGAAGGCGAGCCGTTCTTCGCCGACCCGCGTGAAGTGCTGCGTCAGGTGGTGAGCAAGTTCGACGAACTGGGCCTGACCATCTGTGCCGCGTTCGAGCTGGAGTTCTACCTGATCGACCAGGAGAACGTGAACGGTCGCCCGCAGCCACCGCGCTCGCCAATTTCGGGCAAGCGCCCGCAGTCGACGCAGGTGTACCTGATCGACGACCTCGATGAATATGCCGACTGCCTGCAGGACATCCTGGAAGGCGCGAAGGAGCAAGGCATCCCGGCCGACGCCATCGTCAAGGAAAGCGCCCCGGCGCAGTTCGAAGTCAACCTGCACCACGTGGCCGACCCGCTCAAGGCCTGCGACTACGCAGTACTGCTCAAGCGGTTGATCAAGAACATCGCCTACGACCATGAAATGGACACCACCTTCATGGCCAAGCCCTACCCGGGCCAGGCAGGCAACGGCCTGCATGTACACATTTCCGTGCTGGACAAAGATGGCAACAACATCTTCACCAGCGAGGATCCCGAGCAGAACGCCGCGCTACGTCACGCTGTCGGCGGTGTGCTCGAGACCCTGCCCGCGTCCATGGCGTTCCTTTGCCCGAACGTCAACTCGTACCGCCGCTTCGGCGCGCAGTTCTATGTACCGAACGCGCCAAGCTGGGGCCTGGACAACCGCACCGTGGCCCTGCGCGTGCCGACCGGCTCGCCGGACGCCGTACGCATCGAGCACCGCGTGGCCGGTGCCGACGCCAACCCGTACCTGATGATGGCCGCCGTACTGGCCGGCGTGCACCATGGCCTGACCAACAAGGTAGAACCGGGTGAGCCGATCGAAGGCAACTCGTACGAGCAGCTGGAGCAGAGCCTGCCGAACAACCTGCGCGATGCCCTGCGCGAGCTGGACGACAGCGAGATCCTGAACAAGTACATCGATCCGAAGTACATCGACATCTTCGTCGCGTGCAAGGAGAGCGAGCTGGAGGAGTTCGAGCACTCGATCTCCGACCTCGAGTACAACTGGTACCTGCATACCGTGTAAACGAAAACGCCGCCCACAAGGGCGGCGTTCTTGTTCAAGATTGGTGTCGACTGCTTCGCGGGTAAACCCGCTCCCACAGGGACCGCGCCGGCCTCAGGCCCGGTGAAGATCCTGTGGGAGCGGGTTCACCCGCGAAGAGGCCAGTACAGGTTTACAAGGGCTTCTCGAAAATCTTCGAATTACGCTGGTAGTTGTACAGCGAAGCCCGCGCCGCTGGCAGTCGCTCGACCCCACTCGGCGCAAACCCGCGTTCGCGGAACCAGTGCGCGGTACGCGTCGTCAGCACGAACAGGGTGTTCAGCCCCAGCTGTCGCGCCCGGCTTTCGATGCGCTCCAGCAGCTCGTCGCCACGCCCGCCATGGCGGTACTCGGGGTTCACCGCCAGGCACGCCAGCTCGCCGGCGTCGGAGTCGGCAATCGGGTACAACGCCGCACAAGCGATGATCATGCCTTCGCGCTCGACCACGCTGAACTGCTCGATCTCCCGCTCCAGCACCTCACGCGAACGGCGTACCAGGATGCCCTGCTCTTCCAGCGGGCTGATCAGCTCCAGCAAACCGCCCACGTCCTCGATGGTCGCCTCGCGTACCACTTCGAACTGCTCCTGCGACACCAGCGTGCCGCCACCGCCACGGGTGAACAGCTCGGTCAGCAAGGCGCCGTCCTCGGCATAGCTGACAATATGGCTGCGCGCCACGCCGCCTTTGCAGGCTTCGGCCGCGGCATCCAGCAATTCGCCCTGGTAATCGCTGCCCAGACGCTGCAGATGCGGGGCAACCTGCTGCGGGCGCAGCTCACGTACCAGCTTGCCATCGGCATCCAGCAGGCCCGGCTCGGCACCGAACAGCAGCAGCTTGTCGGCACCCAGTTCGATGGCGGCGCGGGTGGCCACGTCTTCGCAGGCCAGGTTGAAGATTTCCCCCGTGGGCGAGTAGCCCAGCGGCGACAACAGCACGATGGAGCGTTCGTCGAGCAGGCGGCTGATGCCCTTGCGGTCGACCCGACGCACTTCGCCGGTGTGGTGGTAGTCCACGCCTTCGAGCACGCCGATCGGCCGCGCCGTGACCAGGTTGCCGGACGCCACGCGCAGGCGCGAACCCTGCATCGGCGAAGCGGCGATGTCCATCGACAAGCGTGCCTCGATGGCCAGGCGCAGGGCGCCGACGGCATCGATCACGCAATCCAGGGTGGCGGCATCGGTGATGCGCAGGCCACGGTGGTAGTGCGGGGTCAGGCCGCGATCAGCCAGGCGGCTTTCGATCTGCGGGCGCGAGCCATGCACCAGCACCAGGCGCACGCCCAGGCTGTGCAGCAGCACCAGGTCGTGGACGATGTTGCCGAAATTAGGGTGTTCCACCCCATCGCCAGGGAGCATGACCACGAAGGTGCAGTCGCGATGGGCATTGATATACGGGGAGGCATGACGCAGCCAGTTGACGTAGTCGGGCATGACAGGGCCTGTGGATAAGTGGACGGAGAACGGCGATACAGGGGGCGTTCAGGATCATCGTCGGAACAGGCTTGCGGTCACGCGCGGTCTCCTCTAGGCAGGAACGAAACAGTTCGGTTGACGTTTAGTCCAGGCAATAGTGCCGGATCAGGTCACGCAATAGACGCACGGTAGGCTCGATTCGTGACATTTCAAGGTATTCGCCGGGCTGGTGAGCACAGGCGATGTCGCCGGGGCCCAGCACGATGGTCTGGCAACCCAGTTGCTGAAGATAAGGCGCTTCGGTGCCGAACGCCACCGCTTCGGCGCGATGGCCGGTCAGGCGCTCCGCCACTTGCACCAACTCGGCGTCGGCTGCCTGCTCGAAAGGCGGCACCTCCGGGAACAACGGCGCATAGTCGATGCGCACCTCAAAGCGCTCTGCCACCGGCATCAGCTTGGCGCGAATGGCCGCGCGCAGTTGCTCCACATCCATGCCTGGCAGCGGGCGCAGGTCGAACTCCAGGGCACATTGGCCGCAGATTCGGTTGGGGTTGTCGCCGCCGTGGATGCAGCCGAAGTTCATGGTCGGGGTCGGTACGGTGAACTGCGGGTTGCGGTAGGTCTGCTGCCATTGCTGGCGCAACCCCATCAGCTCGCCCATCACTGCGTGCATGGCCTCCATGGCGCTGCGGCCCAGGCTTGGGTCCGAGGAGTGGCCGCTGCGCCCGAGGATGTCGATGCGGTCCATGAGGATGCCTTTGTGCATGCGGATCGGCCGCAGCCCGGTGGGCTCGCCGATCACCGCCGCACGGCCGAGCGGCTGGCCAGCCTCGGCCAGGGCACGGGCCCCGGACATGGAGCTTTCTTCGTCACAGGTGGCGAGGATCAGCAGCGGCTGCTTGAAATCGTGCTCCAGCAATGGGATGACCGCTTCGATGACCAGGGCGAAGAAGCCCTTCATGTCACAGCTGCCCAGGCCGACCCAGCGGCCGTCGGTTTCGGTCAGTTTCAGCGGGTCGCTGGCCCACAGCTGTTCGTCGTAGGGCACCGTGTCGCTGTGCCCCGCCAGCACCAGGCCACCCGGGCCGGTGCCACGGCTGGCCAGCAGGTTGAACTTGCCGGGGCTGACCTGCTGGATGTCGCACTTGAAACCCAGGTCGCCCAGCCAGCCGGCCAGCAGGTCGATGACCTGGCGATTGGACTGGTCCAGCGCAGGCTGGGTGCAACTGACCGAGGGCGCGGCGATCAGGGCGGCGAACTGGTCTTTCAGCGTCGGCAACGGCATGCGCGTACTCCTCGGAAGCGTTGCCCATCATAACAATGCCGTCCAATCGTGTGGGCTTCTTCGCGGGTAAACCCGCTCACACAGGGAAAGCGCCGCACCTGAGGGCAGCACAGGACCTGTGGGAGCGGGTTCACCCGCGAAGAAGCCAACCACGATCCAACAGACGAGAGCCGACTCCTGTAGACTGCTGGGCAACCACGCCCCTCCTTCGAGCCTGTGATGCACAAAGAAACCGAACTCAAGCTCCGCGCCAGCCGCGAGACCCTTGCCGCCCTGCGCGAGCACCCTCTGCTGAAAAAGCGCAACAAGTCCGGCTGGCAGACCCGCGAACTGCTCAACCAGTACTTCGACACCCCCGAGCGCGAGCTCTCCGCCGCCCGTGTCGCCCTGCGCCTGCGCCGCGATGGCGAGGCCATCATCCAGACCCTCAAGTGCCGCGGCACCAGCGTGGCCGGCCTGTCCGAGCGCAACGAGCATGAATGGCAACTGGACAAGGTCAAGCTCGATCTGAAGAAGCTCGACGACAGCTGCTGGCCCGCGCAACTGGCCAACCTGGACAAAAAGACCATCAAGCCGTTGTTCACCACCGACTTCAGCCGTGAATACGCCGAAATCGCCTGGGGCCGTGGCAAGAGCAAGGTGGTGATCGAGGCCGCGCTGGACCAGGGTTTCGTGATCGCCGGCAAGCGCAAGGAAGAAATCTGCGAGCTGGAACTGGAACTGCGTGAAGGTGAGCCGCAGGCACTGCTGGAACTGGCCGCCGAGCTGGCCGCCAGCCTGCCGCTGATGCCATGCGACATCAGCAAGGCCGAGCGTGGCTACCGTCTGCTGGAGCCGGACAGCTACGAGCTGGGCCTGCCGCACACCGAGCTGGAAGCCGAAATGGCCGTGGACGACGCCTACGCCGCACTGGCCTGGCAACTGCTGGGTAGCAGCCAGCGTCTGGCCGAGCAATACCGCCACAACGGCCACTGGCGCCTGCTGCAGGATTGGGTCGAGTGCCTGAGCGAGCTGCGCGCCATTACCGCTAGCCTGGGCCAGGCCGCGCCACGCGCCACCACCCGCGACCTGCGCAGCAGCCTGGACGCCTTGCTCGAAGACTGGCGTCCGCTGGTGCAGGCCGGTAACGAAGACGAAGATATCCGCCGCGCCGCCCCAGAGCAGTTCGCCGAAGAGCTGGAGGACGTGCGCTGGGGCCAGTTCTCGCTGGAAACCTCGCGCTGGCTGCTGGCCCGTGCCTGGACCGTGGAGCGCAAAGGCCGTGGCGAGCGCCAGGGCAAGGCGCAGCTGGCAAGCTGGCTGGCGCACCTGCTGGGCGAAGAAGGCCGAGCGTTGAAGCTGCCGCTGTACACGCAGCGTCCGGAAGATCTGGCCGAGCAACTGCCGCGTATCGAGCAGCTGCTGGCCTGGCTGCACCACGCTCGTCAGGTGCTGGAAGCGCCGCAGATGGACCGCCTGTATGGCGACCTGAAGAAGCTGCACGAGCTGGCTGAGCAGCCGATCAGCGATGAAGTGCTGGAAGCGCGTATCGAACAGGCTCGTGCAGTGGATCAGAGCCGCGGCTGGAAGCACTTGCTCAAGGCGTGATACCGCGTCGCATTCTTCGCGGGTAAACCCGCTCCCACAGGGGTCGCGCTGCTCTCTGGCTCACTGATAACCCTGTGGGAGCGGGTTTACCCGCGAATGCCTCAGCGCGACAGTGGCAGGCTGGTGGTGGACTTGATCTCCGACAGCGCCACGATCGAGTTCACTTCCTGTATCCCCGGCACGTTCGACAGCTTTTCGAAGAAGAACCGTTCATAAGCCTCGATATCCGGGGTGACGATGCGCAACAGAAAGTCCACCGACCCCATCAGCACATAACACTCCAGCACCTCCGGAAACCCGCGGATTGCGTCGGTGAACTCTGTGAAGTTGGAGCGCCCGTGGGCGTTCAGTTTCACCTCGGCGAAAATCTGCGTGTTCAGGCCGACCTTCTTGCGGTCCAGCAAGGTCACCTGCCCACGAATCACTCCCTCCTCCTTCAACCGTTGGATACGCCGCCAGCACGGCGATTGCGACAGCCCCACGCGTTCGGCGATCTGCGCGCTGGACAGCGAAGCGTCCTCCTGCAGCAGTTCGAGGATACGGCGGTCGTAGGCATCCAGCTCGCTGTGCATCAATAATTCTCCTGAACAGCACTTCATGAATATAACAATTCGCCAATACAGCGAAATGATCAAATCATAGCGAAAAAATACCGCCGCCAACGTGCAAGAATTTCTCCAACATTTGCGGAGACCAGCATGAACGCACAGCCCCGTACCGACGCCTGGGCCGCCAGCAGCGCCCACAGCACCGTGCACTATCGCCTGCAGGCCGAGGCCGAGCCTGACAGCCTGTGCCGGGTGCTCAACCTGTTTGCCCTGCAGTTCCTGACCCCGCACAGCGTGCAGGTCAGTCAGCAGGACGACTGGCTGGATATCGAGGTCGGCATCGGCGGCCTCAGCTGGCACCGGGCCGAGGTGATTGCGCAGAAACTGCGCAACCTGGTGTGTGTGGGTGAAGTGAGCCTGAGCAACCTGCAGCGGGTGGAGCTGGCGGTGGTCTGAGCCATGCTCGGTGCTTGTGCCGGCCTCTTCGCGGGTAAACCCGCTCCTACAGGTACTGCACAACATTCAAGTTTGTGCGGTCATGTGGGAGCGGGTTTACCCGCGAAGAGGCCGGCACAAGCAAAGCAAAATTTCGAAACCTTTCACCCTCGGTAACCCTCCCTCGCCCGGCTAGCCTTGATCAGCACTCCCCTATCAGGCACGGACGCCAATCATGCACACCCCCGACAACCCGGCACTCGACCTCAAGCGCGTACTCCAGGGCCTGCTCACCGACCAGCACCTGCACGCCAACGACACCCTGCAGGTACTCGAGCACGCCGCCAATCACCCCACCGCCCACCCGCTGGAACAGATCGCCGCCTGCGCCCTGGAAGACCGCCGACACCCTGGCAAGCCCCTGGACCTGGATCGCCTCTGCCAATGGCTGGCCAACAAGGTCGGCCAGCCCTACCTGCGCATCGACCCGCTGCAACTGGACCTGCCCCAGGTCACCGGCCTGATATCCCCGGCCTTCGCCCAGCGCCACGGCATCCTTATCGTCGCCGCCGACGCCTCCAGCGTCACCGTCGCCAGCGCCCAGCCCTACCAGGACGACTGGCTGGCCGACCTCACCCGCAGCCTGGGCCGGCCGATCCGGCGCGTGCTGGCCAGCCCGCAGCAGGTCCGCCAGGCAGGGCAGTCGTTCCACCGCCTGGCCCAATCGGTAAAGGGCGCGCAACACCAGCAGTCAGCCAGCCTGGGCGAACTCGAACAGCTGCTGGAGCTGGGCAAGCGCCAGGCCGAGGCCAGTGCGGACGACGCGCACATCGTGCATATCGTCGACTGGCTGCTGCAGTACGCCATCGAGCAACGCGCCAGCGATATCCACCTGGAACCACGCCGCGAACAGGGCCAGCTGCGCTACCGCATCGACGGCCTGCTGCACAACGTCTATGCCTTCCCCGCCGGCGTGACCTTGGCGCTGGTCAGCCGCCTGAAACACCTGGGGCGCATGGACGTCGCGGAAAAGCGCCGGCCGCAGGATGGCCGGTTGCAAAGCCGCCTGCCTGGCGGCGGCGAGGTGGAACTGCGGCTGTCGACCTTGCCGACTCCGTTCGGCGAGAAACTGGTGCTGCGCCTGTTCGACCCGCAACAGTTGCAAGAAGGCTTCGACCGGCTCGGCCTGGACGGGGCGCAACTGGACCAGTGGCAAGGCCTGCTGCGTCATCGTCAGGGCATCATTCTGGTTACCGGCCCGACCGGGTCCGGCAAGACCAGCACGCTTTACGCCAGCCTCAAGCTGCTGGCCACGCCGCAGGTCAACCTGTGCACCATCGAAGACCCGATCGAGCGCCTGGAACCCGCCTTCAACCAGTTGCAGGTGCAACCCGCCCTGGACCTGGGATTCGCCAATGGTGTGCGGGCCATGCTGCGCCAGGACCCGGACATCATCATGATCGGCGAAATCCGTGATCGCGAGACCGCCCTGGTGGCGGTGCAGGCAGCCCTGACCGGGCACCTGGTGCTGTCGACCCTGCATACCAACGACGCCTGTGGCGCGATCACCCGCCTGCAGGAACTGGGTGTGGCCGACTACCTGATCAAGGCGACGCTGGTGGGGGTCATGGCCCAGCGGCTGGTGCGCACACTGTGCGCGGATTGCCGGGGTGATACAGCGCTGCGCGAAGGGCAGCCATGCCGTACCTGTCGTGGCACGGGGTTCCATGGCCGCACAGGGTTGTTCGAGCTGCTGATACCCAGCGATAGACTGCGCGCCCTGATAGGCCCGGACAGCGATCTGGCCAGTTTGCGGCGCCAGGCCGTGGCCGATGGCTTGCTCGATCTGCGCCGCTGCGGCGAAGCCAAGGTAGCCTGTGGGCAGACCCGCCTAGAGGAAGTGCTACGGGCCTGTTCCTGAGCAAAAATCCTTTGTATTCAAGGAACTTGCACCCCTGCGGCAGGATCAAATCGCGCATCTTCAACCCTCACCCTTCGAGGTGTTTCAACATGCGTTTCAAAACCGCCATCGCTGCCGCTGCCTTGCTTTCGCTGCCTATCGGCTCGGCCATGGCCGATACCTTCTGGCGTAACGTGATGACTACCGGTGCTACCACGGCATCGAGCTACCTGACTTCCGGGGATCACAAGCTGGTGATGGCGGCGCAGGATGACGCCGGCAGCTTCGTGGCCAGCGAAGGCGCGATCCGTGGGCCGTTCCTCGAAGCGGCAATTCGCCAGGCTCGCGCGGAGAACCCGGGGATGCAGGCTTCCGACATGGAACTGGCCAATGCCATCCTGGCCAAGAATGCGGTAGCCGAGTAACCGCGTCGCCTGCTTAGCGGGTGAACCCGCTCCCACAGGTACTGCACAGTATTCGAAACTTGTACAAGTCCTGTAGGAGCGGGTTTACCCGCGAAGGGGCCGGCACAGGCAAACCACAATTAGCGATACGCCTCCACCGGCACACAAGCACAGAACAGATTCCTGTCCCCATAAACGTTGTCGACCCGGTTCACCGCTGGCCAGTACTTGTGCTGGCGCACGTGAGCACTGGGCGCCACCGCCTGCTCCAGGCTGTAAGGCCTGTCCCACACCGTCAGCACATCGGCCAGGGTATGCGGCGCATGCTTGAGCGGGTTGTTCTCCGCAGGCCAGTTGCCCTCCTGAACTTCGCCAATTTCCGCCCTAATCGCCAGCATCGCCTCGACGAATCGGTCCAGTTCAGCCTTCGATTCACTCTCGGTCGGCTCGACCATCAGCGTGCCCGGCACCGGGAACGACATGGTCGGCGCATGGAAGCCATAGTCCATCAGGCGCTTGGCCACGTCCTCTTCACTGATGCCGGTCAGCGCCTTCAGCGGCCGCAGGTCGAGGATGCACTCATGCGCCACCCGCTGGTTGCGCCCGCGGTAGAGCACTGGGAAGGCACCACCCAGCTGGCTGGCCAGGTAATTGGCCGAGAGGATCGCCACCTCGCTGGCATCGGCCAGTTGCGGGCCCATCATCGCTATGTACATCCAGCTGATCGGCAAAATGCTCGCACTGCCCCAGGGCGCAGCACTGACCGCGCTGTTGTTCGGGTCCAGGCCGGGTACCGGCACCACCGGATGGCTGGCAACGAACGGCTTGAGGTGCGCGCGAATGCCGATCGGGCCCATGCCCGGGCCGCCACCACCGTGGGGGATGCAGAAGGTCTTGTGCAGGTTCATGTGTGAAACGTCGGCGCCGATATCCGCCGGACGCGCCAGGCCCACCTGGGCATTGAGGTTGGCGCCATCCATGTACACCTGACCACCATGCTGGTGGACCACTTCGCAGATTTCGCGAATCCCCTCCTCATACACGCCGTGGGTCGATGGGTAAGTGATCATCAGGCACGACAACCGATCCCCGGCCGAGTGGGCCTTGGCCTTGAGGTCGGCCAGGTCGACGTTGCCATCGTCGTCGCAATCGACGATCACCACCTCCATGCCGGCCATTTGCGCCGATGCCGGATTGGTGCCGTGGGCCGACGACGGGATCAGGCACAGCGTGCGTTGCGGCTGGTGGCGGCTGCGATGATAGCGGGTAATGGCCATCAGGCCGGCATACTCGCCCTGGGCGCCGGAGTTGGGCTGCATGCAGATGGCATCAAAGCCGGTAATGGCGCACAGCCAGCTTTCCAGTTCGTCGATCATCGCCTTGTAGCCGGAGGCCTGGGCCGCCGGGGCAAACGGGTGCAGCTGGGCAAAGCCGGGCCAGGTGATGGGGATCATCTCGCTGGTAGCGTTGAGCTTCATGGTGCACGAGCCCAGCGGGATCATCGACTGGTTCAGCGCCAGGTCCTTGTTCTCGAGTTGCTTGAGGTAGCGCAGCATCTCGGTTTCGCTGTGGTGCAGGTTGAACACCGGGTGGGCGAGAAACGGTGTGCGCCGCACCAGGCTGGCAGGGATGCCTTCGGGCAGCGCCAACTGGTCGAGTGCGGCTATATCCAGGCCGTGATCCACCCCCAGGAAGATATCGAACAGGCGCAGCACCGTCTGCTCCGAGCAAGTCTCGTCCAGGCTCACGCCCAGGTGCCCGCGGCCGAGGATTCGCAAGTTGATCTGGGCGGCCTCGGCGCTTTCGATGATGGCCGCCTGGGCACCGCCGACGTCCAGGGTAAGGGTGTCGAAGAAGTGCTGGTTGAGGCGCTTGATGCCCTTGGCCTCAAGGCCGGCGGCCAGGATGAAGGTCAGCCGGTGCACGCGCTGGGCAATGCGCTGCAGCCCTTCGGGGCCATGGTATACCGCATAGAAGCCGGCAATGTTGGCCAGCAGCACCTGGGCCGTGCAGATGTTGGAGTTGGCCTTCTCGCGGCGGATATGCTGCTCGCGGGTCTGCAGGGCCATGCGCAACGCGGTGTTGCCACGGGCATCGCGCGACACGCCGATGATGCGCCCCGGCATGGCTCGCTTGTAGTCATCGCGGCAGGCGAAATAGGCCGCGTGGGGGCCGCCATAGCCCATCGGTACGCCAAAGCGTTGGGTTGAACCCAGCACCACATCGGCTCCCAGCTCCCCGGGCGGTGCCAGCACCACCAGGCTGAGCAGGTCGGCGGCTACGCAGGCCAGGGCATGCTGGCTGTGCAAATGGTCGATCAGCGGGCGCAGGTCGCGCACCTCGCCGTGGGTATCCGGGTACTGCAGCAAGGCCCCGAAAACCGCGTGTTTGCCAAGGTTATCCACAGAGTCGACGATCAGCTCGAAGCCGAAGCCCTCGGCACGGGTCTTGAGTACCGACAGGGTTTGCGGGTGACAGTGCTCATCGGCGAAGAAGGCATTGCTCTTGTTGCGCGCCACCCGCTTGGCCAGGGCCATTGCCTCGGCGGCGGCGGTGGCTTCGTCGAGCAGCGAGGCATTGGCCAGGGCCAGCCCGGTGAGGTCGATGACCATCTGCTGGAAGTTCAGCAGCGCCTCCAGCCGGCCTTGGGCAATCTCGGGCTGATAAGGCGTGTAGGCGGTGTACCATCCCGGGTTCTCCAGCACGTTGCGCAGGATGACCGTGGGGGTGATGGTGCCGTGGTAGCCCATGCCGATCAGGCTGGTCCAGACCTGGTTCTGCCTGGCGTAACCGGCGAGCTTGGCCAGGGCGGCCTGTTCGTCCAGTGCAGGCGGCAGGTCGAGGGGGCGGTTGAGGCGGATGTCTGGCGGTACGGTCTGCTCGATCAGCTCACTGCGGCTGGCGACACCCAGCGCGTTGAGCATGGTCTGCTGCTCCGCGGCATCCGGGCCAAGGTGGCGACGCAGGAATGGGTTGAGCTCTTGCAGTTGATGCAGGGATGGCGACTGGGACATGACGACGCTCTCTTCCTGGAACAGCTCTCATGGAGACTTACAAGTCTAGGAAGGGATTGCCGATTCTGCGGGGAAAGTTGCTCGCAGGCCCGGCCTCTTCGCGGCTAAAGCCGCTCCCACAGGGACCGCACACGTATCAGACGCTGTGCAGTACCTGTAGGAGCGGCTTTAGCCGCGAAGAAGGCGACGCGGTCTTACTCGCCGATCGCGGCCTTGTAGCCCGCAGCATCCAGCAGCTTGTCCAGCTCGGCCGGGTTGCTTGGCTTCAGCTTGAAAATCCACGAATCGTAAGGTTCTTCGTTGAGCAGCTCAGGGCTGTCAGCCAGCTCTTCGTTGACCGCAATCACTTCGCCACCGACCGGGGCGTAGATGTCCGAAGCGGCCTTGACCGACTCGACCACACCGGCCGCATCGCCAGCGGCGAATACCTTGCCGACTTCGGCCAACTCGACGAACACCACGTCACCCAGGGCTTGCTGGGCGTGGTCGCTGATACCCACGGTCACGGTGCCGTCGGCTTCCAGGCGAGCCCACTCGTGGCTTTCGGCAAAACGCAGTTCGGCGGGGATATTGCTCATGTCTTGAATTCCTCGATTGGCTCAGCGGTACGCCCGCCGGTTAAAAATTGTTCAGATCAGGATCTTGCCGTGACGCACGAAGGTCGGTTTGACCACCCGCACCGGGTACCACTTGCTGCGAATTTCCACCTCGGCCCGGTCGCCAGTGGCCATGGGCACGCGTGCAAGGGCAATGGACTTGCTCAGCGTAGGCGAGAAACTACCACTGGTGATCTCCCCTTCGCCAATCCCGGCTACACGCACCACCTGGTGGGCACGCAGCACGCCACGCTCTTCCAGCACCAGGCCGACCAGTTTTTCCTGCACGCCGTGCTCGATTTCCGCCAGCAGCCCAGCGCGCCCGATGAAGTCGCGCTCGGCCGGCTCCCAGGCGATGCTCCAGCCGAGGTTGGAGGTGAGCGGTGTGTGGTTTTCGTCGATGTCCTGGCCGTACAGGTTCATGCCGGCTTCCAGGCGCAGGGTATCGCGGGCACCAAGGCCGCTGGGGGCGATGCCGGCACCGACCAGGTCGTTGAAGAAGGCCACGGCCTGCTCGCCGGGCAGGATGATCTCCAGGCCGTCTTCACCGGTATAACCGGTGCGGGCAATGAACCAGTCGCCTTCGGCAAAGCCTTCGAAAGGACGCAGTTCGCGGATCAGCGCCGCACGCGAGGGGCTGAGCAGGGCTGCAACCTTTTCTCGAGCATGCGGGCCCTGGATGGCAAGGATGGCCAGGTCTGGGCGGACCTGGAAGTCCACGGCAAAACCGCCACGCTGCTGCTGCAGCCAGTCGAGTACCTTGGCACGGGTGGCGGCGTTGGTGACCAGGCGATAGCCATGTTGTGTGCGGTAGACGATCAGGTCGTCGATCACCCTGCCCTGTTCCTGCAACAGCGGGCTGTACAGCGCCTTGCCGGTGTCGTCGAGGCGGGCCACGTCGTTGGCCAGCAGACGCTGCAACCAGGCGGTGGCGTCGCTACCATCGACATCGATCACGGTCATGTGGGAAACATCGAACACCCCGCAATCGCTGCGCACCTGATGGTGCTCCTCGACCTGCGAGCCATAGTGCAGGGGCATGTCCCAGCCACCGAAATCGACCGTCTTGGCGCCAAGCGCCAGGTGCAGGTCATACAAAAGCGTGCGCTGTCCCATGGGTTTCTCCTTCCGGGCGTGGCGAAGCGGCGGCGGTCGATGACGTCGGGTCGTCAGCTCTTCTTGTGTAGGACCCGCCGCGCGAATGCCGCGCATTGTAGCCGCAAGGGCGCGGGCTGGCACCCTCAGTGACTGTGACCAGGTCGACGTGCCGAACGGCGGATCAGGCCGATGACCGGCAGCAGGCCCACCAGCACCAGGGTCATTGCCGGCAGCGATGCACGCGCCCACTCACCCTCGCTGGTCATCTCGAACACCCGTACCGCCAAGGTATCCCAGCCGAACGGGCGCATCAGCAAGGTGGCCGGCATTTCCTTGAGCACGTCGACGAACACCAGCAGGGCGGCGCTGAGCGCGCCAGGCACCAGCAGCGGCAGATACACCTTGAAGAACAACCCCGCGCCACCGACGCCGAGGCTACGGGACGCCTCGGGCAGTGACGGGCGGATACGCTCCAGGCTGCTCTCCAGCGGCCCGTAGGCCACCGCGATGAAGCGCACCAGATAGGCCAGCAGCAACGCGGCCAGGCTGCCCAGCAGCAGCGGCTTGCCGGCACCACCCAGCCAGTTGGACAGCGGGATGACCAGGTGGTTGTCGAGGTAACTGAACGCCAGCATGATCGAAACCGCCAGCACCGAGCCGGGCAAGGCATAGCCCAGGTTGGCCAGGCCCACCCCGGCGCGAATACCACTCGTCGGCGCCTGGCGCCGGGCAAAGGCCAGCAGCAACGCCACGCACACCGTGACCAGCGCCGCCATGCCGCCCAGGTACAGGGTGTGCAACACCAGGCCGACATAGCGCTCGTCCAGGTCATGCCGGCCACGCTGCCAGAACCACGCCAGCAGTTGCAGCAGCGGGATGACGAAGGCGCAGGCGAACACCAGCAAGCACCAACCGCTGGCCAGCAACGCCTTGACCCCGTGCAGGTGGTACAGCGCCTGCCCGCGCGGCCGCTCGTTGCCGCTGCGGCTGGCACCCCTGGCACGGCGCTCGCCATACAGCACCAGCATCACCGCCAGCAGCAACAGGCTGGCCAGCTGGGCCGCGCTGGAGAGGCTGAAGAAGCCGTACCAGGTCTTGTAGATGGCCGTGGTGAAGGTGTCGAAATTGAACACTGCCACCGCGCCGAAGTCGGCCAGGGTTTCCATCAGGGCCAGGGCAATACCGGCGCCGATCGCCGGCCGTGCCATGGGCAGGGCCACACGCCAGAACGCTTGCAGCGGGGACAGCCCCAGCACCCGCGCGGCTTCCATCAGGCCCTTGCCCTGGGCCAGGAATGCGCTGCGCGCCAGCAGGTAGACATAGGGGTAGAACACCAGCACCAGAACGACGATCACCCCGCCGGTGGAGCGCACCCGCGGCAGGCGCATCGGCCCGAACACCTCGCGCAGGGCGCTCTGCACCGGGCCGGCGAAGTCCAGCAGGCCGACGAAGACGAACGCCAGTACATAGGCCGGGATGGCGAACGGTAGCATCAGCGCCCAGTCCAGCCAGCGCCGGCCAGGGAACTCGCAGAGGCTGGTCAGCCAGGCCAGGCTGACGCCCAGCACGGTGACGCCGATGCCCACACCCACCACCAGCGTCAGGGTATTGCCCAGCAGGCGAGTCATCTGGGTGTCGAGCAGGTGCGACCAGATCTGCAGGTCGATCGACTGCCAGGACAACAGCAGGACGCTCAGGGGCAGGAGCACCAGGGCGGCGACCAGGGTGACCGGGAGGTACCAGCGGCGTTGGGGGGAGTGGGGCAAGGTTTGATTCTCGATTGCGATGGCGACCGCTGCGCGGTCGTTCGCGGGTAAACCCGCTCCCACAGGATCTGCACTGCCTTTGAGGGTTGTGCGGTCCCTGTGGGAGCGGGTTTATCGGAACGCCGAACCGCCGCGAATGGGCCCTTGCAGGCCCCGGAAGGATAAAGCCTGGCGCTTAGTTCCAGCCAGCCCGATCCATCAAGCGAATCGCTTCAGCCTGGCGCTTGCCAGCGATTTCAACCGGAATGCTGTCAGCCTTGAAGCTGCCCCACGCTGCCACTTCTTCCGATGGCTTGACCTTCGGGTTGGCCGGGAACTCCTGGTTGATGTCGGCGAACAGCTTCTGCGCCTCTTCACCAGTCATCCATTCAACCAGCTTCTTCGCCGCCTCCGGGTGTGGTGCATGCTTGGTCAGGCCGATGCCCGACAGGTTCACGTGCACGCCACGGTCACCCTGGTTGGGCCAGAAGATCTTCACCGGCAGTTTCGGGTTCTGGTTGTGCAGGCGACCGTAGTAGTAGGTGTTGACCACGCCCACATCGCACTGGCCGGCCTCGATGGCCTGGATCACTGCGTTGTCGTCGGAGAACACGTCGGTGGACAGGTTGTTGACCCAGCCTTTGACGATCTGCTCGGTCTTCGCCTCGCCGTGGGTCTCGATCAGGGTGGCGGTGAGCGACTGGTTGTACACCTTCTTCGCCGTGCGCAGGCACAGGCGGCCTTCCCACTGCTTGTCGGCCAGGGCTTCGTAGGTGCTCAGCTCTTGCGGCTTGACCCGCTCGGTGGAGTAGATGATGGTGCGCGCGCGCAGGCTCAGGCCGGTCCAGTCGTGGGACGAGGCGCGGTACTGCGACGGGATGTTCTGGTCGATGATGTCGGACTTGATCGGCTGCAGGATGCCCATCTGCTCAGCCTGCCACAGGTTGCCGGCATCGACGGTCAGCAGCAGGTCGGCCACGCCGTTTTCGCCCTCGGCCTTGATGCGCTGCATCAGCGGGGCTTCCTTGTCGGTGATGAACTTGATCTTGACCCCAGTCTTGGCGGTATAGGCATCGAACACCGGCTTGATCAGCTCGTCGATGCGCGAGGAGTACACCACCACTTCGTCCGCTGCCTGGGCGGTGCCGCCGAACAGGGTCAGGGCCAGGGCGGCCAGTAGGGGCTTGCGTGGCAACATGGAAAGCACTCCTCGGATCGTATGAGAGGCGCAAATGGTAGTGAATCCCATTTTCCGACTCATCTACATAGGCGTTACTGGATGTTGCAGAGGGGCTGCTGCGCAGCCCCTACAATCTCAAGCCTTGGCGAGATCCGGCAGATCACCGCTCAAACCCAGCGCCTGTCGCACAAATATCGCCTTGGCCTCCGGCATCTGCTCCACCAGCTTCAACCCGCTGTTACGCAACCAGCGCAACGGCAACGGGTTGGCCTGGAACAACCGCTCGAACCCTTCCATCGCCGCCATCAGCGCCAGGTTGTGCGGCATGCGCCGCCGCTCGTAACGGCTTAGCACCTTCACATCCGCCAGCCGCTCGCCACGCTCGCAGGCGTTGACCAGCACCTCGGCCAGCACTGCAGCATCGAGGAAGCCCAGGTTGACGCCCTGCCCGGCCAGCGGATGAATGGTGTGCGCGGCATCGCCGATCAATGCCAGGCCTTCATCCACATAGCGCTTGGCGTGGCGCTGGCGCAGCGGCACGCACACCCGAGGGTCGGCTTGCAGTACATCACCCAGGCGCCCCTCGAAAGCCCGCTCAAGGGCCTTCAGGAACGCAGCTTCATCCAGCGCCATCAACTGCTCGGCATGCTCCGGCGTGGTCGACCACACGATCGAGCACCAGTCCTGCTGGCCGTCGCGGGTCAGCGGCAGGAACGCCAATGGTCCTTCGTCGGTAAAGCGCTGCCAGGCCGTGGCCTGGTGCCCGGCGCTGCAACGCACGCTGGTGACAATGGCGTGGTGCAGGTAATCCCACTCGCGGGTTGCGCAGCCGGCCAGGCGCCGCACTGCCGAGTTGGCACCGTCGGCCGCGATCACCAGCGGCGCACGCAGCTGGCGGCCATCGGCGAGGGTCAGCAGCCACTCGTCGCCGGAGCGTCGCAGCTGTTCGAGCCGCGCATTGGGCAGCAGGCCGATATCGCTGTCATGCAGGCGCTCCAGCAGCCCATCCTGCACCACCCGGTTCTCGACGATGTGACCGAGCACTTGAGCATGCACGCTGGCAGCCGAGAAGTGAATCTGCCCGGTGCCGCTGCCATCCCATACATGCATGTCCGAGTATGGCGTGGCACGCCGGCGGGCGATGCCATCCCAAGCGCCAAGGCGCTCGAGGATGCGCTGGCTGGCTGCCGACAGCGCGCTGACACGCGGCTCGAACGGGGCCTGGGCATCGAACGGCTTGACCGTCAGCGGGCCGCCGTCGAGCAAGAGGATTTGCAAGCCACTGTGGCGCAACGCCAGGGCCAGTGCGCTGCCGACCATACCGGCACCGACAATCAACAGATCTGCGCGCATTTCCATGCCTTACGCCAGCCTCGCTTGCGGCTTGAGCCGCACATATAGGGTTTTATCGACCCGCGCCACCAGCTCGCCGGCGCCGTCGCGGATATCGACCTGCAAACGCGGCAGGCACTTCTTGCCGGTGGCAGTCTGCTGGCGGATTTCGTCCAGCAGCGCGTCATCGACGTGGAGTTCGGCATACACCGGGCCTTTGCCCGGCGAAATGAAATCGATGCTGGCGGCCTTGTCCCAGACGATGTAGTCACGCCCCAGCTGCTCGATCAACAGCAGCATGTAGAACGGGTCGACCATGCCGTACAGGCTGCCGCCGCACTGGGTGCCGACGTAGTTGCGGTTCCAGCGGGTCAGCTTCATCGCCACCTTGACGCTGCGCAGGTCCGGGCTGATGTGCTGTACGCGGATACCAGCGCCGAGGTGCGGCGGGAACAGGTTCAGCCGCCAGCGCAACAGGCACGCCCGGCGCGCCAGCCTGCGCGTGTTGTCACTCATGCCTGACCTCGCGGATCGGGGCGGGTGCCCAGGCCCATGGCCTGGCGGGCGAACCAGCTTTTGGCCGGTGGCAGCAGGTCGAGCCCGAGCAGGCCAAGGTTGCGGCCGGCGGCCAGCAATGGCTGGCTGCTGCCGAACAGACGGGTGACCTGGTCGGAAAAGCCGATGGTCATGGCCTGGTCCACGCGCTGGCGCTGGTGGTAGGCCTGCAATGTTGTCAGGTCGCCAGGCTGCTGCGGGCCGGCCAGCAGCGCCTCGGCAAGCGCCTGCACGTCACGCAGCGACAGATTGAAGCCTTGGCCGGCAATAGGGTGCAGGCTGTGCGCGGCGTTACCCAGCACCACCAGATGCGGCCGCACCTGCTCCTGGGCCTCGATCAGCGACAGTGGGTAGAGGTGCCGCGCGCCGACCTGGCGCAAGGCGCCCAGGCGATAGCCGAACACGCCCTGCAGTTCACGCAGGAAATTGCGCTCGTCGATGTCGGCCAGACGCCGCGCGTCCATGCCCTGGCGGGTCCAGACCAGCGCGCAGCGGTTATCCGGCAGCGGCAGCAGGGCCATGGGGCCTTCTTCGGTGAAACGTTCGAAGGCCTGGCCGCCGTGGGCCTCGCCCGGGGTTATGTTGGCGATCAGCGCGCTCTGTTGGTAGGGCGTGTGGCGCACGTGGATACCCAGTTGTTCGCGCAGGCCGGAACGGCCACCGTCGGCCAGTACAGCCAGGTCGCACTCCAACTGGGTGTCATCGTTCAGCTGCAGGCGGTAACCACCTTCGATGGCCTGCATCGCAGTCACTTCCGCCGGGCAGCGCCAGCTCACCACCTCGCTGTCCAGCCCTTGCCAAAGGCACTGGCCCAGCCAGGCGTTTTCCACCACGTAGCCAAGCGCCGGCACACCCTCTTCCCGGGCATCCAGGCGGGTGGCACCGAAACGGCCGCGGTCGGACACGTGAATCTGCAAGATCGGTTCGGCGCGATGGCCGATGGCCTGCCACAGGCCCAGCTGCTGGTAGATCTGCTGGGTACCGAACGACAGTGCCGACGAACGCGCGTCGTAGCTGGGCTGGAAGCTGTCACCGGGGGCGAACGGCTCGATCAGCAGGATCTTCCAACCTCGCGCCTTGGCCCCCGCCTGCAGGGCCAGGGCCAGGCTCGCGCCCACCAGGCCGCCACCGATGATCGCCAGGTTTACCCGATTCATGCCGCGTCCTTGCGGGCGGCCTGCATCAGCGCCTCGATCTCGGCGACCGTGCGCGGCACGCCCGAAGTCAGGATTTCACAGCCTTGCCTGGTCACTACCACGTCGTCCTCGATCCTTACACCAATGCCGCGCCATTTCTTGGCCACGGCCTGATTGTCGGCGCCTATGTAGATGCCCGGCTCGACGGTCAGCGCCATGCCGGGTTCGAGCACCCGCCACTCGCCGCCCACCTTGTACTCGCCCACATCGTGCACATCCATGCCCAGCCAGTGCCCGGCGCGGTGCATGTAGAAGGCACGATAGGCCTCGCTGTCGATCAGCGCCTGTACCTCGCCCGTCAGCAGGCCCAGTTCCACCAGGCCCTCGGTAATGACCCGCACGGTCGCCTCATGGGCGTGGTTCCAGTGCTTGCCAGGGGCGATTTCGGCAAACGCCGCTGCCTGGGCCTTGAGCACCAGCTCGTAGATGGCCCTCTGCTCGGGCGAAAAACGCCCGCTGACCGGGAAGGTACGGGTGATGTCGCTGGCGTAGCAGTCGATCTCGCAGCCGGCATCGATCAACACCAGGTCACCATCCTTGAGCGGGGCGTCGTTCTGCTGATAGTGCAGGATGCAGCCATTGCGCCCGGCCGCGACGATCGAGCCGTAGGCCGGCATCTTCGCCCCGCCCTTGCGGAATTCGTAGTCCAGCTCGGCTTCCAGGCTGTATTCGTGCAACCCGGCCCGGCAGGCCTGCATGGCTCGCACGTGGGCCCGCGCCGAGATGTCTGCGGCAGCGCGCATCACCTTCACTTCCGCTGCCGATTTATACAGACGCATGTCGTGCAGCAGATGATCCAGCGCAACGAACTCGTTCGGCGGCTGGGCACCCAGGCGGGCCTTGGAGCGGATCACGTTGATCCAGTCCATCAGCCGGCGGTCGAACTCGGGGTTGCTGCCCATGGCGCTGTATACCCGCTCACGGCCTTCGATCAGGCCCGGCAGGATCTCGTCGATGTCGGTGATGGGGAAGGCATCGTCTGCGCCAAAATCGCGCACCGCACCTTCCTGACCGGCCCGCAGACCATCCCACAGCTCGCGCTCGGGGTTGCGTTCACGGCAGAACAGCACGTATTCGCCATGCTCGCGACCGGGAATCAGCGCAATCACCGCTTCCGGCTCGGGGAAACCACTGAGGTACTGGAAGTCGCTGTCCTGGCGGTAAACGTGCTCGACGTCGCGGTTACGGATGGCAACCGCGGCGGCGGGCAGGATGGCGATGCTGTTGGGGACCATCTGCGCCATCAGCGCCTTGCGCCGACGGGCATACTCGGCCTTGGGAATGTGGCTCATGGGCAGACTACCCCTGGTTGATCAGTGCAGCGATGGCTTGGGTGCAGGGGCGGCCGGCTTGGCCAGCTCGGAGAACAGCAGCAACGGCGCCACACGCAGGTATTCCATGACTTCCATGTAATCGCTCTCGCCATCCTCGGACTCCTCGAGGGCTTCCTGGACCTGGGAAATGGCCACCAGGTCCTGCAGCACTTCCTTGGCCTCGTCGGACAAGTCCTTGCCACCGGCATTCAGGCCGAAACCAGTGATGAAGCCCTGGCACCACTGGCCCAGCGCGGTGGCGCGATCGCTCAGGGCGGCGTCGTCGGAAGGCAGCAGCAGGACGATCGCCATTTCGTCGCTGGTCAGTTCGCCCTTGACCATTTCCTGCAGGCCGACCAGGGCGTTGCGTACGGTGTCACCGGGCTCGGTTTCCAGCAGCTGGGCGGCATCGGCCAGCCAGCCGTCGGCGCCGAAGCCGGCACCGGCGCAGCTGCGGCCGATCAGCAGGCCGTGCAGTTCGGCCGGGGTTACAGGATGGCCATTGCTGGACAGCAGCATGGCGAAGGCGATGTAGGGCGATTGGGTATTGGGCATGGGCAGCTAGGCGCCAGACGGCGCAATGACTAGAATGGAGACCTTGTATCCTAGCACCGGCAGGCGCGCCAAGACCATCGGCACTGGCCGTCGCCGCCCAGGGAGAGGCATCATCGCCAGGTGACTCAACGACGGAGCGAATCGAGTGCAACCCACGCAAGAGAACGACCTGCAGGCACTGATGAACCGATTCGAGTTGCTGATCGAACGTGTCGAGCAACTAAAACGGCAAAATGCACTCCTAGTAGCTCAGGAAAAGTCCTGGCGCGAAGAGCGCGCCCACCTCATCGAAAAGAACGAGATCGCCAAGCGCAAGGTCGAGTCGATGATTTTACGCCTCAAGGCTCTGGAGCAAGACTCATGAGTTCAAGCAATAGCGTCACCGTGCAGATCCTCGACAAGGAATATTCGATCATCTGCCCGCCGGAAGAGCGCAACAACCTGGTCAGTGCCGCGCGCTACCTGGACGGCAAGATGCGCGAAATCCGCAGCAGCGGCAAGGTGATCGGCGCCGACCGCATCGCGGTCATGGCAGCGTTGAACATCACCCACGAAATGCTGCACCGCCAGGAAGACCGCAACGATGCCCCGGCAGGCGGCACCACCCGCGAACAGGTGCGCGACCTGCTGGAACGGGTCGACCAGGCACTGTCCGACGACGCGGATACCAAAATCGGCTGAGATTGGTATACTGGCGCCACTCCCTGGGGGATGCGCCAGTCGGTTATGTCCCTGAGCCGATACGCACAACCACGGGGGTTGCACGCTGGGGCCGGTGTGCATGTCCGCCCGACGGAAAGCCTTAACGCCCCCTGCAATCTCCACCTTGAACTTTCGGGTTCAAGGGCTACACCGATAGCGGTCTTATCGGGGAGCCTGAATTCTCTTGCCCGCCCCTTCCGGCGGGCAATTCGTATTGGCCGACCACGTCGGCCAGCACCTGGGATCGCCCGTGCCATGACCGACACCGCGCAGCTCACCCGCCCCCAGCTCCGTCGCTTGCTCCGCAATGCCCGCCGCGCCCTTACCCCTGCTCAGCAACGCCAGGCCGCCCTTGGCCTTTACCGCCAGCTGGCGCAGCACCCGCTGTTCCGACGCGCCCGGCACATTGCCCTGTACTTGCCCAACGATGGCGAAATCGACCCTTACCTGCTGCTGCGCGAGGCCCAGCGCCGCGGCAAGCGCACCTACCTGCCGGTGCTGCACGCCTGGCCACGCACGCGCATGGTGTTCCAGCGCTTCGAGCAAGGCGAGAAGCTCAAGCCCAACCGCTTTCGCATTCCCGAGCCGGTCACCGAGCGCAAGCGCCAGCGCCCGATATGGTCGCTGGACCTGATCCTGCTACCGTTGGTCGGTTTCGACGAAGTGGGCGGTCGCCTGGGAATGGGCGGTGGTTTCTATGATCGCAGCCTGGCCTACCAGGCACGTCGCCAGACCTGGAAAAAACCATTGCTGTTGGGGCTGGCACATGAATGCCAGAAGGTCGAGCGGCTGGCTCAGGCCAGTTGGGACGTACCGCTACAGGGGACGGTCTCGGACCGTGGCTGGTACCTGGCGCCGCGTTGAGCGGCGCCGGCGGGGGCATCAACGTTGCGGCTGGCTGGCGTCGACCGGCATCTGATAGGCGTTGTCCAGCTTGCGCTCCCAGATCCCTTGCGCATAACCGGTAGTGACCACACCCAGGCCAAAAATGAACACCAGGATCCACAGCAGATCCGGCTTGTTACGTTGATTCATCGAAGATTGCCCCCCAGGCAAACTGTTCAGGCTCGGCAATTTTCTGGGTATTGCCGGAGCATCGCGCTTTAAACGGGGCGCATTTTCCGACAACCTGCGTCTGCACGCAAACCTTGACGCCAACCGGCTGTCGGTTTCGTCCAACAGGTTATTTCAAACCTTTTCAGGAGCAGTTCCCATGGCCTACTGGCTGATGAAATCCGAGCCCGACGAGCTCTCCATCGAAGCCCTCAGCCGGCTCGGCGAAGCGCGCTGGGACGGCGTGCGCAACTATCAGGCACGCAATTTCCTGCGGGCCATGAACGTTGGCGACGAGTTCTTCTTCTACCACTCCAGCTGTCCGCAGCCGGGCATCGCCGGCATTGCCAGGATCACCCGCGCAGCCTACCCGGACCCAACCGCGCTGGACCCGCAAAGCCCCTACTACGATGCCAAGGCCACGGCCGACAAGAACCCTTGGAGCGCGGTCGATGTTGCCCATGTGCAAACCCTGCCACGGGTGCTGGAGCTGGGCTGGCTGAAACAGCAGACAGGCCTGGCCGAACTGCCGCTGGTGCAGAAGGGCAGCCGCCTGTCGGTGATGCCGGTGACGCCAGAGCAATGGGCGGTGATTGTCGCTTTGCGTTGAAACGGCGGCTAAGGTCAGTCTTTGCACAGTTACTCGGTACTGTGGGAGCGGCCTTGCGTCGCGAAAGGGCTGCGAAGCAGCCCCATAGATTTGTGCAGGGGCGCGAAAATCCTGGGGCCGCGTTGCGGCCCTTTCGCGACACAAGGCCGCTCCCACAGGCACCGCATAAGGACTTTGACCGGCATCAACACATCGCCAATGGCCGCAGGCCATGATGCAGTGTGCATGACCGCAAGGATGCAGACCGATGAACCGATACGCCCCCAGGATCTTCGCCACCGCGCTGATCGCCCTACTCGCAGCAGCCGGTGGGCTGGGGTACTGGAAGTCGATCCACGACCAGTTGCCCGAAGGCCTGAGCATGGGCAACGGCCGCCTGGAAGCCACCGAAGTGCAGATCGCCAGCAAAATCCCTGGCCGCCTGGCCGAGGTGCTGGTCGACGAAGGTGACAAGGTGTCTCGCGGCCAACTGCTGGCACGCATCGACACCCGTACCATGGAAGCCCAGCGCAGCCAGGCCGAAGCCGAAGTGCTGCGCGCCCGGGAAAACTACGCCGCTGCCCAGGCCAGCGTGCAGCTGCGCCAAAGTGAACTGCTGCTGGCCAGCCAGGAGCTCAAGCGCGTGCGTGAGATCTTCCAGCGCAAATACGCTAGCCAGCAATTGCTCGACCAACAGCAGGCGCGCTTCGACACAGCCAACGCGGCCGTGGTCGCCGCCCGCGCCCAACTGGCGGCGATCAAGGCCGCCATCGGCGCCGCCGAGGCCCAGGTAGCGCAGCTCACCAGCGAAATCGACGACAGCAGTCTGCGCGCACCGATCAACGGCATCATCCAGCTGCGCCTGGCCGAGCCCGGTGAAGTGCTGGGTGCCGGCGGCCGCGTGCTGATGTTGATCGACCCCAGCGACCAGTACATGAACCTTTACCTGCCCGCTTCCACCAGCGGCCGGCTGACCGTCGGCGACCAGGCACGGATCGTGCTCGACGCCCTGCCCGAGCGGGCGCTGCCGGCGAAGGTGGCCTTTGTCGCGGCCAAGGCCCAGTTCACCCCCAAGCAGGTGGAAACCCGCGACGAGCGGCAGAAGCTGGTGTTTCGGGTCAAGCTGCGCCTGACCGACCCGGGCGCCGTGCCGCAGGCCAAGCCGGGCATGCCAGGCGCCGGCTATGTACGCACGGCTGAGGTGGACTGGCCGGCCAACCTGCAATGAACGCCCCGGCACTGCTGGCCGAGGGTATCAGCCATCGCTACGGCGACCTGGTGGCCCTGCATCCCCTCGGGTTCAGCCTGCCGGCGGGCACCCGCTGCGCGCTGATCGGCCCTGACGGGGCTGGCAAATCGACCCTGCTGGGGCTGATCGCCGGCGTCAAGCGCCTGCAACAGGGCGAACTGCAGGTGCTGGGTGGCTCGATCCGCCAGCGGCGCCATCGCGCGGCGCTGTACCCGAAAGTGGCGTTCATGCCGCAGGGGCTGGGCAACAACCTGTATCCGGAGCTGTCGATCAGCGAGAACATCCGCTTTTTCGCCACCCTGTTCGGCCTCGGCCGTCGCGAATGCGAACAGCGCATGGCCAACCTGCTACAGGCCACCGACCTGCAGCGCTTTGCCGAGCGCCCGGCGGGCAAACTGTCGGGCGGCATGAAGCAGAAGCTTGGCCTATGCTGCGCGCTGATCCACGAGCCGGACCTGCTGATCCTCGACGAGCCGACCACCGGCGTCGACCCGCTGTCACGGCGGCGCTTCTGGGAGCTGGTCGAAAAAGTGCGTGCACAGCGCCCGCAACTGACCCTGCTGGTGGCCACCGCCTACATGGAGGAGGCCGAACAGTTCGAGCATTGCCTGATGCTCGATGGCGGCCGCCTGCTGGCCGCCGGCCCCAGCCATGAGCTGGCCGCGGTCACCCCCAGCGGCAAGCTGGACGACGCCTTCACCCACTACCAGGGCGCGGGCAAGGCACAACACCCTCCGCTCATCATCCCGCCGCGCCCGGCCGCTGACAGCCCGGTCGCCATCGAGGCCCACGACCTGACCCTGCGCTTTGGCGATTTCACTGCCGTGAACAAGGTCAGCTTCGCCATTGGCCGCGGGGAGATTTTCGGCTTCCTGGGCTCCAACGGCTGCGGCAAGACCACCACCATGAAAGTGCTCACCGGCCTGATGCCGGCCAGCGAAGGCAGCGCCAGCCTGCTCGGCCGCCCGGTGGATGCCAGTGACCTGGCCACGCGCAAACGGGTCGGTTTCATGTCGCAGAGTTTTTCGTTGTATGGCGAGCTGAGCACCCGGCAGAACCTCACTCTGCATGCACGCCTTTTCGACCTGCCCAAGGCCGAGAGCGCCCAGCGCATCGACGAGCTGATCGAGCGCTTCGACCTGGTTGCTATCGCCGACCAGCCATCCGGCGCCCTGCCCCTCGGCCTGCGTCAGCGCCTGTCACTGGCGGTAGCGGTGCTGCACCGCCCGGAAGTGCTGATCCTCGACGAACCCACCTCCGGCGTCGACCCGGCTGCCCGTGACGACTTCTGGCGCCTGCTGGTGGAGCTTTCACGCGGGCAGGGCGTGACCATTTTCCTTTCTACCCACTTCATGAACGAAGCCCAGCGCTGCGACCGTATCTCGCTGATGCATGCAGGCCGGGTACTGGCCTGCGACACGCCGGATGCCCTGCAACGCCACTACCAGGGCAACACTCTGGAAGACGCGTTCGTGCGCTGCCTGGAACAGGCTCAGGAACTGGCGCCGCAAGCCACCGACAACACCGTGCTGGAGCAGACCGCCACGCCTGCGCCGACGCTGCGCCAGGGCTTCAGCCTTAGTCGCCTGCTGGCGGTGGCCAGCCGTGAGGGCAAGGAGCTGCTGCGTGACAAGGTGCGCCTGGCCTTCGCCCTGCTGGGGGCGATGTTCATGATGGTGATCTTCGGCTATGGCATTTCACTGGATGTGGAAAACCTCGCCTTCGCCGTACACGACCAGGACCAGAGCCCGCAAAGCCGGGCCTACCTCGAAGCCTTCCGTGGTTCACGCTATTTCGCCGAACAGGCGCCCATCCGCGACACCCGCGAAATGCACCAGCGCCTGCAGCGCTCGGAAATCAAACTGGCACTGGAAATTCCACCCGGCTTCGGCCGCGACCTCTACGCCGGGCGTCAACCGGTGGTGGCCGCCTGGCTCGATGGCGGCATGCCGTTCCGCGCCGAAACCAGCCGCAATTACGTGGAAGCCGTGCACCAGGCCAACCTCGAGCAACTGGCCAAAGCCAGCCCACAGCCGCAGCCGCGCCAGGACCTGGTGCGCCTGGAAACCCGTTTTCGCTACAACCAGGATGTGGTCAGCGTGAACGCCATCGGCCCTGGGGTAATGGCGCTGATCCTGGCCTTCATCCCGGCCATGCTCACCGCGCTGGGTATCGTCCGCGAGAAAGAGCTCGGCTCCATCACCAACTTCTACGCCACACCCCTCACCCGCCTGGAGTTCCTCCTCGGCAAGCAGATGCCCTACCTGGCCGTGAGCCTGGTCAACCTGGCACTGCTGGTGGCGATGAACCGCTGGCTGTTCGCCGTGCCGCTAAAGGGCAGCGTGCTCGCCCTGGCCTGTGGCGGCGTCGCCTACCTGCTGGCTACCACCAGCCTGGGCCTGCTGATCTCGGCCTTCACCCGCACCCAGATCGCCGCCATCCTGGGCACCATGATCATCACCAGCCTGCCGACCATCCAGTTCTCCGGGCTGATCGTGCCACGCTCGTCGCTGGACGGCGCGGCGGCGGTGATGGGCCAACTGTTCCCGGCGGGCTACTTCCTCGATATCGCGGTCGGCACATTCACCAAAGCGCTGGGACTGCGCGAGCTGTGGCCGCAGTGCCTGATCCTGCTCAGCTTCTTTGCCGTGTTCACCGGCCTGAGCCTGGCCATGCTGAAGAAGCAGGAGGCCTGATATGTCACGCCTGAACCACACTCTGCGTCTTGGCCTGAAAGAGCTGACCAGCCTGCGCCATGACAGCGTGCTACTGCTGTTCCTGCTGTATGCCTTCAGCGTGGCCATTTACATGCCGGCAGCCGGCTCGGTGATCGGCGTGCACAACGCCAGCGTCGCGATGGTGGACGAAGACCACAGCCTGCTATCGCGCAAGCTTGGTGAAGCCCTGCAACCACCCGAGTTCCAGCCCGCCGTGCCACTGCCCCCACAGCGTCTGGACCAGGCCATGGACAGCGGCCAGTACACCTTCGTGATCAACGTGCCGGTGAACTTCCAGAGCGACCTGCTGGCCGGGCGCTCGCCGGAACTGCAGATCTATGTCGACGCCACGGCCATGAGCCAGGCGTTCATGGGTGCCGGCTACATCGGCCGCATCTTCGAACGCGAGTTGCTCGACTACAGCCAGCGCAGCAACACACAGAGCCCGGTGGTAATAAACGCCAAGGCTCTGTTCAACCCCAACCTGGAGGGCGGCTGGTTCCTTGCGGTGATCCAGATCGTCAACAACATCACCATACTGGCGATCATTCTCACCGGCACCGCGTTGCTGCGCGAGCGCGAGCACGGCACCCTCGACCACCTGCTGGTGCTACCGCTGACCGCGCTGGAAATCATGCTGGCGAAGATTGCCAGCAACGCGCTGGTAGTTGTGATCTGTACCTGGATTTCGCTGGTGGTGGTGGTCAAGGGCGCGCTTGGCGTGCCGCTGTCCGGTTCGATGGGCCTGTTTCTGGCCGTGACGGCGCTCTACCTGTTCGCCAGTACCGCACTGGGCATCTTCCTCGCCACCCTGGCGCGCTCGACGCCACAATTCGGCCTGCTGGCGATCCCGGTAATCATCCCGATGCTGTTGCTGTCCGGCGGCAGCACACCGCTGGACAGCATGCCGCAGTGGCTGCAGTGGGTGATGCAGGGGTCGCCGTCGACACATTTCGTAAGCCTTGGCGCCGCAATTCTGTTTCGTGATGCCGGTTGGACGGTGGTGTGGCCGGACATCCTGGCACTGGCCGTGATCGGACTGGTGTTCTTCGGCGTGGCGCTGGCGCGGTTTCGCCGAAGCCTGGCGTCCTGATCCGCGCATACCCGGCTCAAAATCTGAAAGATTGCGCGATTCCTGTGGGAGCGGGTTTACCCGCGAACACCGGCGCAGCCGGTGCCATGCACCGCGTTGGATTCTTCGCGGCTAAAGCCGCTCCCACAGGGATCGCGCCACAGTGCGGATTGCGCTGTTCCTGAGAGAGCCGGCTTGCCGGTCACTGCACGATCAGGTTGTTGAACAACAAGTCTTCAACGATCGGTTTGCCCTCTTCGGCTTCCATCACCTGCTGCACCTGTTTCAGCGCTTCCTGGCGAAGATGCTCCTTGGCCTCGACATTGCTCATGCTGTCCACCGACTGTTGGGTGAACAGCGCCACCAGCTGGTTGCGGATCAGCGGCTCGTGGTGCTTCACCGCCTTGGCGGCTTCGTCGCCGGTCACGCGCAGGGCCACGTCGGCCTTGTACACGCGCAGCCGCGGGCTACCGTCGAGGGCGTAGTTGCCCACAAAGGGCGGGCTCAGGCTGATGTAGGCGACTTTCGGCGCCCCTTCCTTGGCTTCCTCGCCCATGGCCGCAGCCGGCAGCAGCAGCGCCAGCACCATCAAGATCCACGCTTTCAAGAATTCGCTCCTCAATACAGTTGGTGCCAGCTTACCCAGCATGCCGCTCAAACCCAAGCCCGTGCTTGTGCCGCCGCTTATGCCTGCACATCAGGGCGCCCCATGCTCGTTGACCGGGCAGGCGGCCCTCCTACACTTATCGGCCACGACCCGCAAAGGAATAGCCCCGATGAAAGCTGTGTTGTGCAAAACCCTAGGCCCGGCGCGCGACCTGGTGTTGGAAGAGGTAGCCAGCCCGGTGCCGAAGAAAAACGAGATCCTGCTGGATGTGCAGGCCGCAGGGGTCAACTTCCCCGACACCCTGATCATTGAAGGCAAGTACCAGTTCCAGCCACCGTTGCCGTTCTCCCCCGGCGGCGAGGCAGCGGGCGTGGTGGCCGCAGTCGGGGAAAAGGCCGGCGCGTTCAAGGTCGGTGACCGGGTCATGGCGCTGACCGGCTGGGGTGCATTCGCCGAGCAGGTGGCGGTACCGTTCTACAATGTGTTGCCGATCCCGGCGAGCATGGACTTCACCACTGCCGCGGCATTCGGCATGACCTACGGCACCTCCATGCACGCCCTGCGCCAGCGCGGCCAGTTGCAGGCGGGCGAGACCCTGTTGGTGCTGGGTGCGTCCGGCGGGGTCGGCCTGGCGGCGGTGGAGATCGGCAAGGCCATGGGCGCGCGGGTGATCGCGGCCGCCAGCAGTGCGGAAAAACTGGCCGTGGCCAAGGCAGCCGGCGCGGATGAACTGATCGACTACAGCCAGGCCAGCCTGCGTGACGAGATCAAGCGCCTGACCGGTGGCCAGGGTGTAGACGTGATCTACGACCCGGTGGGTGGCGAGTTGTTCGAGCAGGCCGTGCGCGGGCTGGCCTGGAATGGCAGGTTGCTGGTGGTGGGCTTTGCCAGCGGGGCCATTCCGCAACTGGCGGCCAACCTGGTGTTGCTCAAGGGCGCGGCGGTGCTCGGGGTATTCTGGGGTGCGTTTGCCCAGCGTCAGCCGGAGGACAATGCGGCCAACTTCCGGCAGCTGTTTGCATGGCACGCCGAAGGCAAGTTGAAACCGCTGGTGTCGCAGACTTATCCACTGGCTGAGGCAGGGGCTGCCATTGAAAAGTTGGGGCAGCGTCAGGCTGTGGGTAAGTTGGTGGTGCTGGCCAGGTAAGACAGTTCCGGCCTTTTCGCGGGTGAACCCGCTCCCACAAGGACCGCACCGCCCTCAAGGAATGTGCAGTACCTGTGGGAGCGGGTTCACCCGCGAAAAGACCGGCACAGGTGATCAAACCTCCCGCAGGTTATGGCAGCGCCTGAAACGCGCCTCCAGGTTGCGATCGGGCATCTGGTGGCTGCGCAGGGCATTCAGGGTCTGCTCGACATAATCACGCGTGGTGCCATAGCGCCCCTTGGCACTGGCCAGGATCTGGCTTAGCAGGGTGTCCGGCAGGTTCCCGGCATAGCACGGCAAATGCCGCTCCAGCACGAAGCCCAGGGCCTGCACCTTGCTGCCATCATCCAACCGGCAGCTGAGCCAGTGCGGCCGGTACGCCGGGTACGGCATCTCGCGCTGCCACAAGGCCATCAGCGAATCGTCCAGGCTGCTGTCATCCAGCCGGTAGGCAAAACCGCTGCAGGAGCCACCACGGTCCAGGCCGAACACCAGGCCAGGGGTTTCCGGGGTGCCACGGTGCTCATGCGACCACAGGTACAAGCCACGGTGGTAACCATGTACCCGCGCGCGTTGGCGTTCCACCGAGTTGCACTCCGGCCGCCAGATCAACGAACCATAGGCGAACAGCCACACCGGCCCACCCTGATGGCGAGACATGGTTGTCTTCATGGAGTTGAACAACTGTTCGCGAGTATGTTGCTGACCGAAGTCGAGTGTCGGTGGATATGAAACTTCCCAGGACATACTTTCAAGTGCCGACATAAGCTGCCGCCATTATCCCTGTGAACTACGGATGTAGCGAGATTCGATTAAGATGCGACCCCAAGCCTCTGTACCAGGGGCGCTTGCAGTAACCATAGGACAGAAGTGCAGAAATACTCAAGCCCTCCCGCCAGAGTTTCATCCTCGCTCCCGACGACTGGAAAGTACTGTTTCAGCAACTGTGAAAGTTATTAGCCAAGGCGGTAACAATTACCGCCTTATACCAATACTTTCAAACTCCAGTTATTAGCCGCGCGGTGCGTAGGCAAACACATCGGCACGCATGCGATGCGCATCCATGCCGGCTTCGACCAAGGCGTCGAGCGTGGCATAGATCATGTTCGGCGAGCCGCTGGCATATACATGCACGCTGTTGAGATCGGCGATGTCTTCGCAGACCGCCTCATGCAGCATGCCGCAACGGCCTTCCCAACCGCACAGGTCGCTGACCACCTGGTGCAGGAACAGGTTGGGCAGGCGCTGCCATTCGTCCCAGTGCTCGATCTGGTAGAAGTCCTCGGGCCGACGCACGCCCCAGTACAGGTGCACCGGGTGCTTGAAACCCTGTGCCCGGCAATGCTCGACCAGGCTGTGCATCTGACCCATGCCGGTGCCAGCAGCGATCAGCACCAGCGGCCCATCGGGCAACTCGGCCAGGTGGGTGTCACCGAACGGCATTTCAATGCGCGCCAGGCCGTCGCGCTTGAGCTGCTCGATGAGTTGCAGCGCACTGGGCTCGCGCGCCAGCACATGCAGCTCCAGCTCGCGCCCGGCATGGGGTGCGGAAGCCAGCGAAAACGCCGCCTGCTTGCCGCCTTCGCGCTCGATCATCAGGTACTGCCCCGCGTGATAGCGCGGCGGCCTGCCAGCCGGCGCGCGCAACCGCACGCGCCAGACGTCGCCACCGACCTCGACGCACTCACTGACACTGCACGCCAGTTTGCGCACCGGCAGCTCGCCAAGGGCGAGCACACCATCCCAGAGCAACACGCAGTCCTCCAGCGGTTCGGCAATGCAGGTGAACAGCTCGCCATGGTCGCGGACTTCACCGTCCTGGCGTACCCGGCCTTCGACCAACAACGCGGCGCAGACATGGCAATTGCCATTGCGGCAGCTGTTCGGGCAGTCATAGCCCAGCCGCCGCGCTCCATCCAGGATCCGTTCCCCGGGTTCGAGCGCCAGCACCGCCCCGGACGGCTGCAACGTTACCTGCATCAATCTATTCCCAACTGATCCCACAGCTCATCGATACGGCGGGTGACGGCTTCGTCCTTGACGATGACCCGTCCCCATTCGCGTGTAGTCTCGCCCGGCCACTTGTGCGTGGCATCCAGGCCCATCTTCGACCCCAGCCCGGATACCGGTGACGCGAAGTCCAGGTAGTCGATCGGGGTGTTGTCGATCATCACCGTATCACGCTTGGGGTCCATGCGTGTGGTGATGGCCCAGATCACGTCATTCCAGTCACGGGCATTGATATCGTCATCGGTGACAATAACGAACTTGGTGTACATGAACTGTCGCAGGAACGACCACACACCCAGCATCACGCGCTTGGCGTGGCCCGGGTACTGCTTCTTCATGGTCACCACCGCCATGCGATACGAGCAGCCTTCCGGTGGCAGATAGAAATCGACGATTTCCGGGAACTGCTTCTGCAGGATCGGCACAAACACTTCGTTCAGCGCCACGCCGAGGATCGCCGGCTCATCTGGCGGGCGGCCGGTGTAGGTGCTGTGGTAGATCGGTTTCTGCCGATGGGTGATGCGCTCGACGGTAAACACCGGGAAGCTGTCCACTTCGTTGTAGTAGCCGGTGTGGTCGCCATACGGGCCTTCCGGGGCCATTTCGCCCGGGTGGATCACGCCTTCCAGGATGATTTCGGCGGTGGCCGGTACCTGCAGGTTGCTGCCCCGGCACTTGACCAGTTCGGTGCGGTTGCCACGCAACAGGCCGGCAAAGGCATACTCGGAGAGGGTGTCCGGCACCGGGGTCACGGCGCCGAGGATGGTGGCCGGGTCGGCGCCCAGGGCCACGGCGACCGGGAACGGCTGGCCAGGGTTCTTCTCACACCATTCGCGGTAGTCCAGGGCGCCGCCACGGTGGCTGAGCCAGCGCATGATGACCTTGTTGCGGCCGATAACCTGCTGGCGGTAGATGCCCAGGTTCTGACGGTCCTTGTTCGGGCCGCGGGTGACGGTAAGGCCCCAAGTGATCAGCGGTGCCACGTCGCCCGGCCAGCAGTGCTGGATTGGCAGAGCGCCGAGGTCGACGTCATCGCCCTCGATGACCACTTCCTGACACACCGCGTCCTTGACCACTTTCGGCGCCATCGACACGACTTTCTTGAAGATCGGAAGCTTGGACCAGGCATCCTTCAGACCCTTCGGCGGCTCGGGCTCCTTGAGGAAGGCCAGCAGCTTGCCGATTTCCCGCAGTTCATCGACCGACTCGGCACCCATGCCCATGGCCACACGTTCCGGGGTGCCGAACAGGTTGCCCAGCACCGGGATGTCGAAGCCAGTGGGCTTTTCGAACAGCAATGCAGGGCCCTTGGCACGCAAGGTGCGGTCGCAGACCTCGGTCATTTCCAGGACGGGGGAGATCGGAACCTGGATGCGCTTGAGCTCGCCGCGCTGTTCCAGGCCACGGATGAAGTCGCGCAAGTCGCGATACTGCATGCAGAAGCCTCATGTTGGCCGTATCGGTCGGGGGTGCAGAGTGTAGCGCCGTTCAGTGCTTAATAGCCAAAAATGACTTGGGGCCGCTTCGCGCCCCAT
>NZ_JALLKV010000029.1:0-23826 GCF_023093815.1 Pseudomonas sp. PNPG3 | reverse complement strand
GCCCCATAAATTCCGGCCTGAAACGCTTACTTGCGCTTCATCGACAGGAAGAACTCGTCGTTGGTCTTGGTCTGCTTGAGCTTGTCGACCAGGAACTCGATGGCGGCGATTTCGTCCATCGGGTGCAGCAACTTGCGCAGGATCCACATGCGCTGCAGCTCGTCGTCGGCAGTCAGCAGCTCTTCGCGGCGGGTACCGGAGCGGTTGATGTTGATGGCCGGGAACACGCGCTTCTCGGCGATGCGGCGGTCCAGAGGCAGCTCCATGTTGCCGGTGCCCTTGAACTCTTCGTAGATCACTTCGTCCATCTTCGAGCCGGTTTCGACCAGCGCGGTAGCGATGATGGTCAGCGAACCGCCTTCCTCGATGTTACGCGCGGCGCCGAAGAAGCGCTTCGGCTTCTCCAGGGCGTGGGCGTCGACACCACCGGTCAGTACCTTGCCGGAGCTCGGGATCACGGTGTTGTAGGCACGCGCCAGACGGGTGATCGAGTCCAGCAGGATGACCACGTCCTTCTTGTGCTCGACCAGGCGCTTGGCCTTCTCGATTACCATTTCGGCAACCTGCACGTGGCGGGTTGGCGGCTCGTCGAAGGTGGAGGCAACCACTTCGCCGCGCACGGTG
This sequence comes from Pseudomonas sp. PNPG3, assembly GCF_023093815.1. Classification (NCBI taxonomy): domain Bacteria; kingdom Pseudomonadati; phylum Pseudomonadota; class Gammaproteobacteria; order Pseudomonadales; family Pseudomonadaceae; genus Pseudomonas; species Pseudomonas sp. PNPG3. The sequence continues at coordinate 23,202 of NZ_JALLKV010000029.1, read as the reverse complement.
CGCTGCATTTCGGTCACTTCTTCCGGGCGCTCGTCGATCAGCAGGACGATCAAGTGGCACTCGGGGTTGTTACGGGTGATGTTGGCCGCGATGTTCTGCAGCATGATCGTCTTGCCCGCTTTCGGCGGAGCAACGATCAGGCCACGCTGGCCTTTGCCGATCGGGGCGCACAGGTCGATGACGCGGCCGGTCAGGTCTTCGGTGGAGCCGTTACCGGCTTCCATCTTCAGGCGCTTGTTCGGGAACAGCGGCGTCAGGTTTTCGAACAGGATCTTGTTCTTCGCGTTTTCCGGGCGGTCGAAGTTGATGGTGTCGACCTTCAGCAAGGCGAAGTAACGCTCCCCTTCCTTCGGCGGGCGGATCTTGCCGACGATGGTGTCGCCGGTACGCAGGTTGAAGCGGCGGATCTGGCTGGGCGAGACGTAGATATCGTCAGGGCCGGCCAGGTAGGACGCATCAGCCGAACGCAGGAAACCGAAACCATCCTGGAGAATCTCCAGCACGCCGTCACCCGAGATCTCTTCGCCGCTTTTCGCGTGCTTCTTCAGCAGGGCGAAAATCACGTCCTGTTTGCGCGAACGGGCCATGTTTTCGATGCCCATCTGTTCGGCCATTTCCAAAAGATCGGTAATCGGCTTTTGCTTGAGTTCAGTCAGGTTCATAAGGGGAATGACGTAATCATGTAAGAAGGGAGAATTAAGCTTCTGGCTTAATGAGGCCGCGCCGCTAGATGGCGACAAGATCGCGTACTGATTCGAATTAGGGATGCTTCGGCGACGGCGTGTAGAGGGCACTGGAGAAGCAGTGCGAGGCCGAATGTAACACTTGCTTTTTTCGACGTCTAGTGGTTTTGACCGGGTAAATCGTGCCATGTGGGAGCGGGTTTACCCGCGAAGGCGGCAGCGGGTTCGGCATCGAATTCGCGGGTAAACCCGCTCCCACAGGCCCTTCGGGCAAAGAAAAGCCCCGCATCTGCGGGGCTTTTTCACATCACAGGTGGGCGTCGAGGAACGCGGCCAGCTGCGATTTGGACAGGGCGCCGACCTTGGTGGCTTCGACGTTGCCGTTCTTGAACAGCATCAGCGTCGGGATACCACGCACGCCGTGCTTGGCCGGGGTTTCCTGGTTCTCGTCGATGTTCAGCTTGGCGACGGTCAGTTTGCCCTCGTAGGTGGAGGCGATGTCGTCCAGTACCGGAGCGATCATCTTGCATGGACCGCACCATTCAGCCCAGTAGTCGACCAGTACGGCGCCTTCGGCCTTAAGGACATCGGCTTCGAAGGAGGCGTCGGTGACATGTTTGATCAGATCGCTGCTCATGGATATCTCCAGGGTCGTAAGCAAAAAAACGTGGCCCATGATAGCCGTACCCACGCCCGACAGGAAGCCACGGACGATTGAGTGTAACTATAGTTGTGCAAGACGCCACGAATCGAAACTGTCATACAAACGTCATAGCATCGAATGGCACATTGCCTTGCATCAAGGCCAGCTCAATGGCTGTGTACCACGCGTTGGCGACAGCCTGCTATCGTGGCACGATTGCCGGGTTAACGACCGAGAAAAACCAGATCATGCCGCATACCATCGCGAAGAACCTGTCCCTGATTGCCGCCATCGACCTTGGCTCCAACAGCTTCCACATGGTCGTGGCCAAGGCCCACCATACCGAAATCCGCATTCTCGAGCGGCTCGGCGAGAAGGTTCAGCTGGCCGCTGGCATCGACGAAGAACGCATGCTCAGTGAAGAGGCAATGGAAAGAGGCCTGGATTGCCTCAAGCGCTTTTCCCAACTGATCAACGGCATGCCGGCAGGCTCCGTGCGCATCGTCGGTACCAACGCCTTGCGCGAAGCGCGCAACCGCAACGAATTCATCCAGCGCGCCGAAGCCATCCTTGGCCACCCGGTCGAGGTGATCTCCGGCCGTGAAGAAGCGCGCCTGATCTACCTGGGCGTGTCGCACACCCTGGCCGATACCCCCGGCAAGCGCCTGGTGGCCGATATCGGTGGCGGCAGTACCGAGTTCATCATCGGCCAGCGCTTCGAGCCGCTGCTGCGCGAAAGCCTTCAGATGGGCTGTGTAAGCTTCACCCAGCGCTACTTCCGCGACGGCAAAATAACCCCGGCCCGCTACGCCCAGGCCTACACCGCCGCGCGCCTGGAGCTGATGAGCATCGAGAATGCCCTGCACCGCCTGACCTGGGACGAGGCCATCGGCTCGTCCGGTACCATTCGTGCCATCGGCGCCGCCATCAAGGCAGGCGGCCTGGGCAATGGCGAGGTCAACGCCGAAGGGCTGGCCTGGGTCAAGCGCAAGCTGTTCAAGCTGGGAGAGGTCGACAAGATCGACTTCGAAGGCGTCAAGCCGGACCGCCGCACCATCTTCCCGGCGGGCCTGGCGATTCTCGAAGCGATCTTCGATGCCCTGGAACTGCAGCGCATGGACCACTGCGACGGCGCCCTGCGCGAAGGCGTACTGTTCGACCTGCTGGGCCGCCACCACCACGAAGATGTGCGCGAACGCACCCTGAACTCGCTGATGGAGCGCTACCACGTGGATCAGGGCCAGGCTGCACGCGTCGAGCGCAAGGCATTGCACGCCTTCGACCAGGTGGCCGACGCGTGGGACCTCAAAGACGGGAACTGGCGCGATCTACTGGGCTGGGCGGCGAAAGTGCACGAAATCGGCCTGGATATCGCCCACTACCATTACCACAAGCACGGCGCCTACCTGATCGAGCACTCCGACCTGTCGGGCTTCTCCCGCGAGGACCAGCAGATGATGGCCTTGCTGGTACGCGGCCATCGCCGCAACATCCCAAAGGACAAGATCGCCGAACTGGGCGAGGAAGGAGTCAAGCTGCTGCGCCTGTGCGTGCTGCTGCGCTTCGCCATCCTGTTCCACCACATCCGTGGCAATCAGCAGATGCCGAAGGTCGAGCTCAAGGCTGCCGACAGCAGCCTCGATGTCGCCTTCCCGGAGGGCTGGCTGGAACAGAACCAGCTGACCCAGGCCGACTTCGCCAACGAGGCGGAGTGGCTGGCCCGGGTCGGCTTCGTCCTCAGCGTACGTTGAGGACCGGGTTGCTCAGGCGCTCCAGCAGGGTCGCCTGGGCACTGCGCGGGTTCTGGTTGCCGGTCGGCGTGCTGCGCACATAGCGCCCGTCCGGCTGCAGGGTCCAGGCGTGGGTGTTATCGGTCAGGTAGCCTTCCAGCTCCTTCTTCACCCGCAGCAACAGCTTCTTGCCTTCCACCGGGAAGCAGGTCTCGACGCGCTTGTCGAGGTTGCGCTCCATCCAGTCGGCACTGGACAGGTAGATCTGCTCTTCGCCGCCATTGAGGAAGTAGAACACCCGCGTGTGCTCGAGGAAGCGGCCGATGATCGAGCGCACCTGAATGTTGTGCGAAACCCCCGGAATGCCTGGGCGCAGGCAGCACATGCCACGCACCACCAGATCGATCTTCACGCCCGACTGGCTGGCCTTGTACAGCGCCTTGATGACCTTGGCGTCGGTCAGCGAGTTGAACTTGGCAATGATATGCGCCGGCTTGCCTTCGAGGGCGAACTGGGTTTCCCGCGCGATCATGTCGAGCATGCCCTTTTTCAGGGTGAACGGCGCGTGCAGCAGTTTTTTCATGCGCAGGGTCTTGCCCATGCCGATCAGCTGGCTGAACAGCTTGCCGACGTCCTCGGTGAGGGCGTCGTCGGAGGTCAGCAGGCTGTAGTCGGTATACAGGCGGGCGTTGCCGGCGTGGTAGTTACCGGTGCCCAGGTGCGCATAACGCACGATCTCGCCGTGCTCTCGGCGCAGAATCAGCATCATCTTGGCGTGGGTCTTGAAGCCGACCACGCCGTAGATCACCACCGCACCGGCCGCTTGCAGGCGGCTGGCCATCTGCAGGTTGGACTCTTCGTCGAAGCGCGCCCGCAACTCGATCACCGCAGTGACCTCCTTGCCGTTACGCGCCGCGTCCACCAGTGCGTCGACGATTTCCGAGTTGGCCCCGGAACGGTACAGAGTCTGGCGCACGGCAAGCACGTGCGGGTCCTTGGCGGCCTGGCGCAGTAGGTCGATCACCGGGGTAAAGGACTCGAACGGGTGCATCAGCAGGATGTCCTGCTTGCCGATCACGCTGAATATGTTGTCGGCGTTCTGCAGCAGCTTGGGGATCGCCGGGGTGAACGGCGTGTACTGCAACTCGGGGTGGCTGTCCAGGCCAGTGATGCTGAACAGGCGGGTAAGGTTGACCGGGCCGTTGACCTGGTAAAGCTCGCTTTCGCTGAGGCTGAACTGTTTGAGCAGGTAGTCCGACAGGTGTTTCGGGCAGGTGTCGGCCACCTCCAGGCGAACGGCGTCACCGTAGCGGCGCGAGAACAGCTCGCCGCGCAGGGCGCGGGCCAAGTCATCGACCTCTTCGGAGTCCAGCGCCAGGTCGGCGTTACGGGTCAGGCGGAACTGGTAGCAGCCCTTCACCTTCATGCCCTGGAACAAGTCGTCGGCGTGCGCGTGGATCATCGACGACAGGAACACGTAGTTGGCGCCCGGGCCACCCACCTCTTCCGGCACCCGGATGACCCGCGGCAGCAGGCGCGGTGCCGGGATGATCGCCAGGCCCGAATCGCGGCCGAAGGCATCGACACCCTCGAGCTCGACGATGAAGTTGAGACTCTTGTTCACCAACAGCGGGAACGGGTGGGTCGGGTCCAGCCCAATCGGAGTGATGATCGGGGCGATTTCGTCGCGGAAGTAGCGGCGCACCCAGGTCTTGAGCTTGGGCGTCCAGTAACGCCGGCGGATGAAGCGGATATGGTGCTTTTCCAGCTCGGGCAGCAGCACGTCGTTGAGGATCGCGTACTGGCGCTCCACTTCGCTGTGCACCAGGTCGCTGATACGCGCCAGCGCCTGGTGCGGCTGCAGGCCGTCGGCACCGGCCTGTTCACGGGCAAAGTTGATCTGCTTCTTCAGGCCGGCAACGCGGATCTCGAAGAATTCGTCGAGGTTGCTGGAGAAGATCAACAGGAACTTGAGGCGTTCGAGCAGCGGGTAGTTCTCGTCCAGCGCCTGCTCCAGCACACGGATATTGAACTGCAGCTGCGAGAGTTCGCGATGAATGTACAGGCTGCTGTCGTCCAGGCCTGGGATGACGATCGCCGGGGCCGGCGCAGGGGCCGGGGCCGCAGTCTCTGCCACCGGTTCGGCAGGCAGGGGCGCTGGCGGCAGGTCTGGCGGGGTCTGCACCATCTCTTCGGGGAGTTCCTGAGCATCCTTGATCGCGACAGGGGTTAGCACTTCATTATTCATCTGGCGTTCCTGAGGACGTTAACGCCCTATCATCTATTGAGCGGCAAGATAAGCGCCCATTATGACGCCTGTGTTACATGCCAGGGCAAGCCGTGGCGCGTGGCTTCTGGCATTCTCCAAGCAGGAATTGTTCATGTCGAGACACATCTGGACACTTTCACGAACGCGCGCGAAGGGGTAGGCTTCGCGTTCATTTCGCCAGCACCTCAGAAAATGCTTCAACAATTCCTGCAGGATTTCGGCTACTTCGCCCTTTTTCTAGGCACCTTCTTCGAAGGCGAGACCATCCTGGTGCTTGCAGGATTCCTTGCGTTCCGCGGTTACATGGACATCAACCTGGTGTGTCTGGTGGCATTTTTCGGCAGCTATGCCGGCGACCAGCTGTGGTACTTCATGGGCCGCCGCCACGGGCGCAGGATCCTGGCGCGCAAGCCACGCTGGCAGGCGATGGGTGACCGGGCGCTGGACCACATCCGTCGCCACCCCGACATCTGGGTACTGAGTTTCCGCTTCGTCTATGGCTTGCGCACGGTCATGCCGGTGGCCATTGGCCTGTCCGGCTACCCGCCACGCCGCTATCTGCTGCTGAACGGTATCGGCGCGGCCATCTGGGCAGTGGCCCTGGGCGCGGCCGCGTATCACTTCGGCGCCATCCTTGAAGGCCTGCTGGGCAACGTGAAGCGCTACGAGCTATGGGTGCTCGGTGGCCTGTTGGCGCTGGGCGGCCTGTTGTGGCTGCGCCGGCGCTTCCGCACGTTGCGCGCGGAGCGCAAGGCGGCGGGCAAAGCCCAGGCCCCAGAGGCTGAGCAAGCTGTAAGCCACGAGGAACAACCAGGTCGGCGGCACGACCACCGCTAGGCCCAGTGCGCCTGCCAGGTACAGCGCCGGCGCATTCGCCAGCAACCGTACCAACTCCAGGCGCATGGCCCATGGTCGGTTCTCCAGCAGCGCACCAAGTACGAACAAGCCAAACGCCATCAGCGCCCAGCCAAGTACCAGGGCGGCGGTTGGCACGCGCTCGGCCACCTCCATCAGATAGCTGCCTAGCGCCACGTAACTCACGAATTGCGCCGCCACATAGGCCTGCTGCGCACGGCCCAAGGCAACCTCGAACTTGCGAAATAACGCCAGCTCCTGCTTGGCCTGCGGGTAGCGTGCGGCCACATCGGCCGGGCGCCAGCCGGTGGGCATGAACCAGATGCGCAGCTTGTCCCACAGGCTGTCGGCGCGCCGGGCGTCGTGCCAGAGCTGGGCATAGAACTGCAGGTTGGCCCACAGCGGGTTCCAGCTGGCCAGCGGCGTGGTCACCCCGAACACCACCGGCTCGGCTGGGTCCTCCTCTTTGAAGGTGCCGAACAGACGATCCCAGAGAATGAACACGCCGCCGTAATTGCGATCCAAGTAAGCAGGATTTTGCGCATGGTGGACGCGATGGTTGGATGGCGTGATCAACACCCACTCAAGCCAGCCCAGCTTGGGAATGTGCCGGGTATGCACCCAGAACTGGTACAGCAGGTTGAGCGACGCCACCGTGATGAACACCAGCGGCGGCACACCGAGCAACGCCAGCGGCAGGTAGAACAGCCACGAGAAGATGAACCCGCTGCTGGTCTGGCGCAGCGCCGTGGTGAGGTTGTATTCCTCGCTCTGGTGATGCACCGAGTGCGCAGCCCACAGCACGTTGCGCTCGTGGCCAAGACGATGCAGCCAGTAGTAGCAGAAGTCGTACAGGACAAAGGCCAGCAGCCACACCCACCAGGCCTGCGGCGGCAGGCGCAGCAACGCCATGTGCTCGAACGCCAGGGCATAGGTCACCAGCCCCACCCCTTTGGTCAGCAAACCGGTACTGGTCGACAGCGCACCGGTGCTGAGGCTGTTGATCGAGTCGGCCAGGGTGAAGTTGCGCTGGCCGCGCACACGGTCGGCCAGCAGTTCGACGGCGATAAGCACGAAGAAGAACGGCACGGCCAGCAGGATCAGGTCCATGGGTACGACCTCAGGTGTTATCCGCCAAGATTAGGCCGCGCTTGCAGGAATCCCTATGGCTACATCTGCCAAACTAGAGGACATTTAGCGCCTCGACAGTGGAGTAAAAAGCATGACAAAAAAAGTAGCGGTGATTCTTTCCGGCTGTGGCGTTTATGACGGCGCCGAAATCCACGAAAGCGTGATCACCCTGCTGCGCCTCGACCAGCGTGGTGCGCAGGTGCAGTGCTTCGCGCCGAACATTGCGCAGATGCATGTGATCAACCACCTGACCGGCGAGGAAATGCCCGAATCGCGCAATGTGCTGGTGGAGTCGGCGCGCATTGCCCGCGGCGAGGTCAAGGACATCCGCGAGGCCAAGGCCGAAGACTTCGATGCGCTGATCGTGCCGGGCGGTTTCGGGGCGGCGAAGAACCTGTCCAACTTTGCCATGGAAGGCGCCAACTGCAGCGTCCACCCAGATGTGCTGGCCCTGGCCGAAGCCTTTGCCGGTGCCTGCAAGCCGGTTGGCCTGATCTGCATCTCGCCGGCGCTGGCGGCGAAGATTTACGGGCCAGGCGTGGTCTGCACCATCGGTACCGACGCTGGCACTGCGGCGGCCGTGCAGAAGATGGGTGGCACTCATGAAGAATGCGATGTGCACGATATTGTCGAGGACACCCAGCGCAAGCTGGTGACCACCCCGGCGTACATGGAGGCCAAGTCGATCAGTGAAGCGGCTGGCGGGATCTACAAGCTGGTGGATCGGGTGCTGGAGCTGACGCACGAGTAACTGGTGCAAGATTCAGAATCTGACGCGGTCCCTGTGGGAGCGGCCTTGTGTCGCGAAAGGGCCGCAGCGCGGCCCCGGCAATTTATGCGGCGAAGCTGAAAATCCTGGGGCCGCTTCGCGGCCCTTTCGCGACACAAGGCCGCTCCCACACGTCGTGTCCATCCTGCCAGCCGGGTCGCTTCAGGGTTTGGACAACCGGGCGATGATCCGGTCCAGCGCATTGGCAAACGCCTGCTTCTCGCGCTCGCCATAAGGCGCCTGCCCTCCCCCCACCTGGCCCTGCTCGCGCAACTCGGTAAACAAGTTGCGCGCCGCCAGCCGGTCACCCATGTTGCGTTCGTCGAACTCGCGCCCGCGGGGGTCCAGCGCCGCCACGCCCTTTTTCACCAGGCGGTCGGCCAGCGGCACGTCACTGCAGATCACCAACTCACCAGGCACGGCGTGCTCCACCAGGTAATCGTCGGCTGCGTCCATGCCGCTGGGTACCACGATCAGGCGCACGATAGCGAACGCCGGCTTGGCCACAGCCTGGCCCGCCACCATCACTACCTCGAACTTGCGCTTGAGGGCGAACTTGACGATCAGATCCTTGGCTGCCTTGGGGCAGGCGTCGGCATCGATCCACACACGCATCGGAAAACCTCGCAATCAGCTTGAGGCCCCCATCATGCCTCAAGCGCAACGAAAGCTGCAGCAGTCACCCATGGGCGCTGGAAAAATGGCGCCAATATTTCAATTGCCGCTTATCCGACCTCGCCACTCAGGCTACACTCGCCACAGCCCCGCTGGCCTGCCCGAGTGCGCAATGAACCACCCCCACGAAATCCGCCCCGACCTGGACGAAGGCATCGACCGCAAGGTCCTGGCGACATTGCGTGCGCGCTTCCTGCGGCTCAACCAAGGCCGGCTGCAGCGGGCCCTGGAGGGCCTGTCGACGCGCCAGCAACAGGTGCTGACACTGCTGCCGCTGCTGTTTCATGTGAACCACCCGTTGCTGCCGGGCTATGTCTCCGGCAGCACCCCCGCCGGCGTATCGGGCTACGAGCCAAGCGCCGAGCTGGTAGTCGAGGCCCAGCGCCTGGCCCGCTCGTTCACCTACAAGGCCCGTCATGGCAATCCGCCGCGGCCGATCCACGGCCTGTTCCTGATGGGCAGCCTGGGCTCACTGGCCCAAGCCGAGCAAAGCGACATGGACCTGTGGGTTTGCCACGCCCCGGGCCTGGCCGATGAGCTGCTGGACGAACTGCGCCGCAAATGCCAGCTGCTTGAGGCATGGGCGGAAAGCCTGGGTGCCGAGGCGCACTTCTTCCTGATCGACACGCAAGGTTTCGCCCAAGGCCAGCGCGAAGGCCAGCTCGGCTCCGACGATTGCGGCACCACCCAGCACTATCTGCTGCTGGACGAGTTCTACCGCACCACTATCTGGCTGGCCGGGCGCACGCCACTGTGGTGGCTGGTGCCGGTCTACCAGGAACACGATTACCACACCTATACCCAGACCCTGCTGTCCAAGCGTTTCATCCGCAGCCAGGACGCCCTCGATCTCGGCAACCTGGCGCACATCCCGCCCGGCGAGTTCGTCGGCGCCGGCTTGTGGCAGCTGTTCAAAGGCATCGACTCGCCCTACAAGTCGCTGCTCAAGCTGCTGCTGACCGAGGCCTATGCCAGCGAGCACCCCACCGTTCGCTGCCTGAGCCTGGACTACAAGCAGGCAGTGTTCGCCAACCAGCTAGACCTTGACGAGCTGGACCCCTACGTGATGGTGTACCGGCGCATCGAGCGCTACCTGCTGCAGCGTGGCGAACACGCGCGCCTAGAGCTGGTGCGGCGCAGCCTGTACCTGAAGGTTAACAAGAAGCTCAGCGACCCGACCCGGGCCAATGGCTGGCAACGCCGGCTGTTGCAGCGCCTGGCCGACGAATGGGGTTGGGACGAGCGCCAGCTGGCCCTGCTGGACAGTCGCAATCAATGGAAGGTGCAGCAGGTTGCCATCGAGCGCCGTGAACTGGTGGCCGAACTGAACCATAGCTACCGATTTCTCAGCCAGTTCGCTCGCACCCAGAACGCCAGCAGCCGCGCCGACCAACGCGATCTCAATGTGCTGGGCCGGCGCCTTTACGCCGCCTTCGAGCGCCGCGCCGGCAAGGTCGAAGTCATCAACCCCGGTATCGCCCCGGACCTGGCCGAAGGCACCCTGACCCTGGTACAAGCGCCTAATCGCAAGGAGCCCGGCAGCCATCACTGGGAGCTGTACACCGGCAACCTGAGCCCCCATGAGGTGGACCACTTCAGCCCGCTCAAACGCTGCCGCGAGGTGCTCGAGTTGCTGACCTGGGCTTATCGCAATGGAGTGATCGACAGCAGCACGCGCCTGGCGCTGCACCCAGGTGTCAGCGACCTCAGCGAATTCGAGCTATTCAACCTGATCGGCTGCCTGCAGCAGAGCATTCCCCTGCCCTTGCCGACCGTCAGCGAGGTGCGCTTGTTGCAGCCGAGCGTTGCCGACGAGGTGCTGTTGCTGGTCAACGTCGCCATCGACCCGCTGCGCCACCACCGCGACCTGAACATCCTGATGACCACCGAGCGCACCGACTCTTTGAGCTACGCAGGCGTGCGCGAAAACCTGGTCCTGACGCTGGACCAGGTCATCCTCAACAGCTGGAACGAAGTGCTGGTCCAGCGCTATGACGGCGAGCACGCACTGGTGCGCTGCCTGCGCGACTTCCTCAACAGCCCCGTGCCGCGCGGACACCGGCCGAAGGTGCGGGTGCGTTGCTTCTGCCAGAGCCGCGCCCAGGCCATCGGCCAACGCGTGGAGGAAATATTCGACACCGTACAACTGCTGCTGGACCAAGGCCTGAACCACCGCTACCTGCTGCAGGTGGCCCAGCACACCCATGTGCTGGAGCTGATGGCCGGGCATGTCGGCCTCACCACCTTGGCCGAACATGAGGCACTGTTGAACCATCTGGGCGAAGAACGCAGCGCCTACAGCCCACTGTACCTGGACGCCAACGCCCTGCAGGACCACGACCTGCACCTGGTGCTGGAGCAAGGCCGGCCTTTCTGCATCCAGGTGTTCTACCGCCTGCAGGGTGGCTGGGCCGAGTTGTACGTGCTGGATGAATACAATGCCCTGTGGCAGCAACGCCTGCCGCTGCACGACGAAGCTCACTTGCTGTTGCCGCTGCAGCGTTTTCTGCGCTCGGTGGTGATGCGCCGTGATGCCCAGCTGCCGCTGGACACCCAGCGCGCGGCATCACTGGACATCCACTACGCGCAACTGCTGCCTTCCGGGCCAGGCAAGGCGCGCAGCATCGAGCCGCGCCAGGCGCCGGTCGAGGGTAGTGACCAGCCTTACTATGAGGTGCAGGCGATCATCCAGGCCGGGGTGGCAGGCGCGGCGCACGTGACGCTGTATTGCGACCAGCAGGAGTTTTCCGAACTGGAGCATGGTGAGCAGTTGTATGCGGTGGTGGCCCGGCAGATCATCGGGCAGCGACATGGTGCAGGGCAGTACCGCTGCTACATCACGGACCTGGATTTGTCCGAGTTGCTGGATGACCAGCTGGGATCGACGCAGCTGTATCTGCGCTACAAGCGGGAGCTGGAGCAGGCTTTGAACGAGGGATTGGAGCAGGCTTTGGCGCAAGAGGCTTGAATTGCCGGGGGCGCGTTGCGCCCCCTAGCCCTTACAGGTCAAAATCGCCCGCCGCTTCCGGCTGGTATTCCACTTCCAGCAGCTTCAGCTTGAGGGTCTTGCCCCCCGGGGCCGGCCAGTCGATCTGTTCGCCCACCGACAACCCCAGCAAGGCGCAACCGATCGGTGCCAGGATCGAGACCTTGCCTTCCGGCCCGGCATCCTTCGGGTACACCAGGGTCAGGTGGTAGTCCTTGCCGCTGGCTTCCTCACGGCAGTGCACGCGCGAGTTCATGGTCACCACACCAGCCGGGACTTCCTCGTGACCGACCACCTGCTCGGCGCGGTCCAGCTCGCCCTGCAGGGCGAGCACACCCGGCGTACTCTCGTCGAGGCTGTCGATCAGACGCTCCAGACGTTGTACGTCCAATCGGGTGAGGATGAGGGAAGGCTTGGTGCTCATGATCCAGTCAGACTCCTTTGAACAGGCGGTTTTCATCGTGCAGATAAAGCAAAACCCCGCCCAAGGGCGGGGTTTGTGAAGGCTTTGGCGTCACCGACGCAGAACCCGACGTTACCACAGCCGGGTAAATACTCAAGCCCCTGCGATCAGTGTGCCTTAGCCTGGTCGCGCAGGGCCTGGGCCTCGCGGCAAATCTGCCGGCGCCGTTCGTCATCGGCCGAACGCCATTCACGGATATGCTCGACATGCCGGTGGCAACCTGTGCACACCCGCTGTTCGTCCAGCCGGCAAACGCTGATGCACGGCGACGGCACGGCGGGGCTGACGTTGCTGTAGAGCGGTTTGGGCGGCCGGGCCTGGGTACTGCTCATGTCAGATCTCGTCGAAGTCCAGCTTCTCGCCGGCCCGCTCCCAGACGATGCGCTCGAGCATTTCGCCCAGCAGCTCCTCGCTCTTCTCGCACACCCACTTGCCGCTTTCTTCGTCGTAGTCGAAGTGGAAACCGCCGGAACGGTCGGCCAGCCACAGCTGGCGCAGCGGCTCCTGGCGGCTGAAGATCAGCGTGCTGCCATTGTCGAACTTGATGGTCAGGACACCAGCGGAGTTCTCCATGTCCAGGTCCAGGCCGCTCTCGTCGAACAGGTCTTCCAGGGCCTGTTGGGTCGCGTCGACCAGATCATGGAAACGCGCTTCACTCAAACTCATTGCAGGAACCTCGAAATTGGCTGCGTTACAAGCAAGCCCGGCAAGATACGGGCGCTTGCCGCCGAATGCAAAGGTTTAGCCGCTACCTTCACTTGCCCCTTCGCGGCTAAAGCCGCTCCTACAGTACTGCACATGGCGTGAGGCCAATGCGGTCGAGGTGGGAGCGGCTTCAGCCGCGAAAGGGCCCTTGCAGGCGGTAAGAATAGCCCGCCCGGCGGGCCGGCCCTTGCATAGGCAAGCCGTCGGTCGCTCGGTATACTCGGGCGCAATACTGCATATTTCTAAGGATTTCACCCATGAAGCGCCTGATTTCCTCCCTCGCGGCGCTGGTCGCTGTTGCCTGCCTCGTTTCGGCCTGCGGCCAGAAAGGCCCGCTGTACCTGCCTGAAGACGGCAAGGACGGCAAGGCCAGCCACAAGTCGCACCAGTACCAGCCAAAAGCCAAGCCGGCCCCGACGCAGGAGCAGCAACCCGAGCTGCAGTCCGAGCCCGAGCAGTCGCCAGCGCAGTAAGGAAACCAGATGAACGCTTTCAACTACCGCGACGGCGAGCTGTTCGCGGAAGGCGTGGGCCTGTCGGCCATCGCCGAACGCTACGGCACCCCTACCTACGTGTATTCGCGCGCCCACATCGAGGCCCAGTACCGTAGCTACGCCGATGCACTGCAAGGCACCGAGCACCTGGTATGTTTCGCGGTCAAGGCCAACTCCAACCTTGGCGTGCTGAACGTGCTGGCACGCCTGGGCGCAGGCTTCGACATCGTATCCGGCGGTGAGCTGGAGCGCGTGCTGGCCGCTGGCGGCCGTGCCGACCGCGTGGTGTTCTCCGGTGTAGGCAAGACCCGCGACGACATGCGCCGTGCCCTGGAAGTCGGGGTGCACTGCTTCAACGTCGAATCCACCGACGAACTGGAGCGCCTGCAGGTAGTGGCCGCCGAGATGGGCAAGGTTGCCCCGGTCTCGCTGCGGGTCAACCCGGACGTCGACGCCGGCACCCACCCGTACATCTCCACCGGCCTGAAAGAGAACAAGTTCGGCATCGCCATCGCCGACGCCGAGGCCATCTACGTGCGGGCCGCGCAGTTGCCGAACCTGGAAGTGGTCGGCGTCGACTGCCACATCGGTTCGCAGTTGACCACCGTCGAGCCTTTCCTCGATGCCCTTGACCGCCTGCTGGTGCTGGTCGACCGCCTGGCCGAGTGCGGCATCCATCTGCGCCACCTGGACCTGGGTGGCGGCGTCGGCGTGCGTTACCGCGATGAGGAGCCGCCGCTGGTGGCCGACTACATCAAGGCAATCCGCGAGCGCGTCGGCGACCGCGACCTGGCCCTGGTGTTCGAGCCGGGCCGCTACATCGTGGCCAACGCCGGCGTCCTGCTGACCCGCGTGGAATACCTCAAGCACACCGAACACAAGGACTTCGCCATCATCGATGCGGCGATGAACGACCTGATCCGCCCGGCCCTGTACCAGGCCTGGATGGGTGTCAGCGCGGTCAAGCCACGCGCAGGCGAAGGCCGTGCCTACGACCTGGTCGGCCCGATCTGCGAGACTGGCGACTTCCTCGGCAAGGACCGCGTGCTGAACCTGGCCGAAGGTGACCTGCTGGCCGTACAGTCCGCGGGCGCCTATGGTTTTGTCATGAGCTCCAACTACAACACCCGTGGCCGTTGCGCTGAAATCCTGGTCGACGGCGACCAGGCCTTCGAAGTACGCCGCCGCGAGACCATCGCCGAATTGTACGCTGGCGAAAGCCTGCTGCCGGAGTAAGCCCATGCTGCTGCGTTTTACCAAGATGCATGGGCTGGGCAACGACTTCATGGTCCTCGACCTGGTCAGCCAGCACGCGCACATCCAGCCCAAGCACGCCAAGCAATGGGGTGACCGCCACACCGGCATCGGCTTCGATCAGTTGCTGATCGTCGAGGCGCCGAACAACCCGGAAGTGGACTTCCGCTACCGCATCTTCAATGCCGACGGCTCCGAGGTCGAGCAGTGCGGCAACGGTGCGCGCTGCTTCGCCCGCTTCGTGCTGGACAAGCGCCTGACCGCGAAAAAGCGCATCCGCGTGGAAACCAAGAGCGGCATCATCGAACTGGACGTGCAGAACGACGGCCAGATCAGTGTCGACATGGGCCCACCGCGCTTCATCCCTGCCGAAATCCCCTTCGTCGCCGACGAGCAGGCGCTGAACTACCCACTGGAAGTCGACGGCCAGGTGCATTCGATTGCCGCCGTGTCCATGGGTAACCCGCATGCCGTGCTGCGTGTCGACGACGTGCGTACCGCCCCTGTGCATGAGCTGGGCCCGAAGATCGAAAACCACCCACGCTTCCCGCAGCGGGTAAATGCCGGCTTCCTCCAGGTCATCGACCGCCACCGCGCCAACCTGCGGGTGTGGGAACGTGGTGCGGGCGAAACCCAGGCCTGCGGCACCGGCGCCTGCGCCGCCGCCGTGGCGGCGATCAGCCAGGGCTGGATGGACTCCCCGGTATCCCTCGACCTGCCCGGTGGCCGCCTGCACATCGAATGGGCCGGCCCCGGCAAGCCCGTGCTGATGACTGGCCCAGCCGTACGCGTCTACGAAGGACAGGTTCGTCTCTAAGCGAGTAACCGCCATGACCGATCAGCCCCAGGTTGTACCCCAGCAGTCCGCCGAGCTCGATGCCGAAGCGGTGGTCGCCTACCTGCGCGCCCACCCCACCTTCTTCGCCGAGCACGACGAGTTGCTGATCGAACAGCGCATCCCTCACCAGCGTGGCGACAGCGTGTCGCTGGTGGAGCGCCAGCTCAAGTTGCTGCGCGACCGCAACATCGAGATGCGCCACCGCCTGTCGCAACTGATGGACGTGGCCCGCGACAACGATCGGCTTTTCGACAAGACCCGCCGGCTGATCCTCGACCTGCTCGACGCCGGCAGCCTGGAGGAAGTGGTGATGGCAGTCGAAGACAGCCTGCGCCAGGAATTCCAGGTGCCCTTCGTCAGCCTGATCCTGTTCGGCGAAAACGTCGCGCCGGTCGGGCGCTGGGTGAGCAACGCCGAAGCGCAGCAGGCCATCGGTGCCCTGCTGGGCGGCGGCAAGACGGTCAGCGGCAACCTGCGCGAGCACGAGCTGGCCTTCCTGTTCGGTGAAGAACAGCGCCGGGAAGTGGGCTCCAGCGCCGTGGCTGCCCTGGAATACCAGGGCCTGCACGGGGTGCTGGCGATCGGCAGCCGCGACCCGCAACACTACAAGAGCAGCGTCGGCACCTTGTTCCTTGGCTACATTGCCGAGGTGCTTGGCCGCGTTGTGCCACGCGTTACCCAGACCCTGCGCCCGGTACGCTGATGGAACGCCAGCTGGAGGCTTATTGCGCACACCTGCGCAACGAGCGCCAGGTGTCCGAGCACACCCTGCTGGGCTACCGTCGCGACCTGGACAAGGTGGTCGCCTACTGCAAGGAGCACGGCATTGCCGATTGGCAGGCGCTGCAGATCCAGCAGCTGCGCCAGCTGATCGCCCGCCAGCACCACCACGGCCAGTCCTCGCGCAGCTTGGCCCGGCTGCTGTCGGCGGTACGTGGCCTGTACCGCTACCTGAACCGCGAAGGCTTGTGCCAGCACGACCCGGCCAGCGGCCTGAGCGCGCCCAAGGGCGAACGCCGGCTGCCCAAGGTGCTGGACACCGACCGCGCCCTGCAACTGCTGGATGGCGGTGTCGACGATGACTTCATCGCCCGTCGTGACCAGGCCATCCTCGAACTGTTCTATTCGTCGGGCCTGCGCCTGTCCGAGCTGACCAACCTCGACCTCGATCACCTCGACCTCGCAGCCGGCCTGGTGCAGGTGCTGGGCAAGGGCGGCAAGGCCCGCGTGCTGCCGGTCGGCCGCAAGGCCCGCGAGGCATTGCAGGCCTGGTACCGCCTGCGCGGCATCGGCAACCCGCGCGACCGCGCGGTTTTCATCACCCGCCAAGGCAACCGCATCAGCCCACGGGCCGTTCAGCAACGGGTGAAGGCAGCCGGTGAGCGCGAGCTGGGCCAGCACCTGCACCCGCACATGCTTCGCCATTCCTTCGCCAGCCACGTGCTGGAATCGTCCCAGGACCTGCGCGCGGTGCAGGAGATGCTCGGCCATGCCGACATCGGCACCACGCAGATCTATACCCACCTGGACTTCCAGCACCTGGCCGCGGTGTACGACAGCGCCCACCCTCGGGCCAAACGCAGCAAAGGCACAGACTCATGAGCATCAAGCTGATCACCTTCGACCTCGACGACACCCTGTGGGATACCGCGCCGGTAATTGCCAGCGCGGAAGTCGTGCTGCGCGACTGGCTCGAAGCCAACGCCCCGATCCTTGGCGGCGTACCGGTGGAGCACCTGTTCGCCATCCGCGAGCGCCTGGTACAAGCCGAACCGGGCCTGAAGCACCGTATCAGCGCCCTGCGTCGACGGGTGCTGTTTCATGCCCTGGAAGAAGTCGGCTACAGCGAGAAGCATGCGCAAGAGCTGGCCAACGAAGGTTTCGAAGTATTCCTGCATGCCCGCCACCAGGTGGAGATTTTCCCGGAGGTGCAGCCGGTGCTGGAGATCCTGCGCCATCACTACACCTTGGGCGTGGTCACCAACGGTAATGCCGACGTAAGCCGGCTGGGGCTGGCGGACTATTTCCGCTTTGCCCTGTGTGCCGAAGACCTCGGCATCGGCAAGCCGGACCCGGCGCCGTTCCTCGAAGCCCTGCGCCGCGGTGACGTGGAAGCCAGCGCAGCGGTGCACATCGGTGACCACCCGGGCGATGACATTGCCGGCGCCCAGCGCGCCGGGCTGCGGGCGGTGTGGTTCAACCCCCAGGGCAAGGCGTGGGCAGGCGAACAGGCGCCGGACGCCGAGATCCAGCGCCTGTCGCAGTTACCCGACATCCTCGCGCGCTGGCGCTGACAGGGGGCCGGCCCATTCGCGGGTAAACCCGCTCCCACAGGTTCACCACTGCTTTCAGGTCCTGCGCCGTCCTTGTGGGAGCGGGTTTACCCGCGAAGAGGCCGGCACAGGCAACCCATAACCCGCAGGCACAAAAAAGCCCGCAGCGACGGCGGGCTTTTTTTCGATCAGCCACTCAGATAGGGCGGCTGCCGTACTTGTTGTCCGGCTTCTTGGGCGGATCGGCGACCACGTTGGCCTCGACTTCCTGAACCTTTCCGCCGCGGGCGAGGAACTCTTCCATGGCCTTGGCCAGGGCGTCACGCTCCTTCTGCTTGGCTTCCATGCTCGGCATCTCGTCTACCGAGACCGCGGCCTTGGATTTGCCCTTGGCAGCGGGTGCCGGGCTGCTGTCGTCATCGCCAGCGTCTTCGGCACCATCATCAGCTGCCGCTTCGAGGCCTTCATCGCCCTCGTCTTCGTCGCCTACTTCGAGGTCATCATTTTCCAGATCGTCGTCGCTCATGTTCTACCTCATGACTTGCGAAAAGCAGGTTAGTTATAGACCAGTGCAGCCGTAGACCGGCAGCCACCAGTGAAAATTCAACTGGCCGTGGGTTAGGCCACTGCCCTAGGGTCGGCGCTCCTGATGGGAGGCGGCACCCAGCAGACCCTGCTCCTGGCAGGACCTGACAAATCCTTTAGCCCCTGCTGGCCACACGCTATTGGCAAGCCTAGCAAAGGCTGGCGAAGCGTGTGGACTCCTCGTCAAACACCCTTCGGCGCGCATTCTAGCGCGCCAGCAGAAAAAGCAAAGCACCATGAATGCTCTGCGTTTTGTAAGATTTCCGCCTACGTCGCGAACGTGTCGGATAAACCGTTTGCCGTGCGGGAAATGCTAAAAATATGGCAAAAAAAATGCCCGGCAAGCCGGGCAAGTTTTTACCGCGTCGCGGTTACAGGTTGTAGCCGCGCTCGTTGTGCTGAGCCAGGTCGAGGCCGACCGACTCTTCTTCTTCGCTTGCCCGCAGGCCCATCACCACATCAAGCACCTTGAGAATCACGTAGGTGACGATGGCGGTGTAGACCACGGTGAAGATCACGCCCTTGGCCTGGATCCAGACCTGCATGCCGATGTCGGTGACGGCACCGAAGCCGCCCAGCGCCGGAGCTGCGAACACACCGGTGAGGATGGCGCCGACGATACCGCCGATGCCGTGCACGCCGAAGGCGTCCAGCGAGTCGTCATAGCCCAGCTTGCGCTTGAGGCTGGTGGCGCAGAAGTAGCAGACCACACCCGAGACCAGGCCGATCACCAGGGCACCCATGGGGCCTACGGTACCGGCAGCCGGGGTGATGGCGACCAGGCCGGCGACCACACCCGAAGCAATGCCCAGGGCGCTCGGTTTACCGTGACCGATCCACTCGGCGAACATCCAGCCCAGGGCCGCGGCGGCGGTGGCGATCTGGGTCACCAGCATGGCCATGCCGGCGGTGCCGTTGGCAGCCGCGGCAGAGCCTGCGTTGAAGCCGAACCAGCCGACCCACAGCATGGCCGCGCCCATCAGGGTATAGCCCAGGTTGTGCGGAGCCATCGGGGTGGTCGGGTAGCCCTTGCGCTTGCCCAGCACCAGGCAGCAGACCAGGCCAGCGATACCGGCGTTGATGTGCACCACGGTGCCGCCGGCGAAGTCAAGCACGCCCCAGTCCCACATCAGTGCGCCGTCACCGCTCCAGACCATGTGCGCGATAGGCGCGTAGACCAGGGTGAACCAGATGCCCATGAACACCAGCATCGCGGAGAACTTCATGCGCTCGGCGAACGCACCAACGATCAGCGCCGGGGTGATGATGGCGAAGGTCATCTGGAAGGTGATGAATACCGCTTCAGGGAACAGCGCGGCAGCCGAGGTCAGGTTTGAGGGCGTGACGCCGCTGAGGAACGCCTTGGAGAAGCCACCGACGAAGGAATTGAAGTTGAGCACGCCCTTTTCCATACCGGTGGTATCGAAGGCCATGCTGTAGCCATAGACGACCCAGAGAATGCTCATAAGGCCAGTAATTGCAAAGCACTGCATCATTACCGACAGCACGTTCTTGGAACGCACCATGCCGCCATAGAACAGGGCCAGGCCCGGAATGGTCATGAACAGCACCAGCGCCGTTGCGGTCAGCATCCAGGCGGTGTCGCCGGAATTCAGCGCTGGGGCAGCTTCCTCTGCCAAGGCAAGCCCGGGCATTACGAGGGACAATAGGGCTCCTAGCCCTGCGATCTTACGCAGAGTCATGTTGTTTTCTCCTGGGGCGTTGGGTTTGGTGAGGCTTTGTTGCTGCTTAGATCGCGTCGGTATCGGTTTCGCCGGTACGGATACGGATTGCCTGCTCCAGATTCACCACGAAAATCTTGCCGTCACCGATCTTGCCGGTGTTGGCTGCCTTGGTGATGGCTTCGATTACCCGATCAAGGTCCTTGTCATCGATGGCGACATCGATCTTCACCTTGGGCAGGAAATCGACCACATATTCAGCACCGCGATACAGCTCGGTGTGGCCCTTCTGCCGACCGAAACCTTTGACTTCGGTGACGGTGATGCCCTGCACGCCGATTTCCGACAGCGACTCGCGCACGTCGTCCAGCTTGAACGGCTTGATGATGGCTGTGACTAGCTTCATGAAACTCTCTCCCGATTTGGTGGACTTGCCCCAGGAAAACAAACCCGTCTCAAGTCTAAGCGCAGCGGTTGGCTTTGTAACGCGTCGTCGGCATCCGGCTCCGCGTGCGCACTGCCTGGTCACAAAGAACTGCATCAGTGCATGGCTCGCACTGGTCTTTGCAGAAACCTTGCCAGTTCCGTCAAAGCTCGGGAAAACAGGGAGTTATGTGAATCAGTCGGGATTGGCCAGTCGCCAGCATGGGAAACATGCACAATTTCGGTGCACTTCGACCTGCCGCATCGCTCGAAAAATGTGCAGTTTCAGATGAGCGCTGCTTTCTGTAGGAGCCAGCGACGAGGCCGGATGCTCATGCATGCGTGCTACACTGCCGGCCATTTCCCAGTATCAGTGGACAGCCCCATGCTCGCGCCCAAAGCCCTTCTCGATGCCCTGAGCGACCAGGCATCGCGCCTGTTCAGCAGCGATACCGCCCAGCCCCGCGCCGAACTGGAAAGTCAGTTCAAGGTGCTGATGCAAGGTGCCTTCAGCAAGCTGGACCTGGTCAGCCGCGAAGAATTCGACAGCCAGATGGTCGTACTGGCGCGCACCCGCGCACGCCTGGAGGCTTTGGAAAAACAAGTGGCCGAGCTGGAAGCCCGGCTGAACCCGACCCCACAGGATGAGTGAATGCAACCCTCCAGCGCATACCCGGTACTGTTGTTTTCCTACGGCACCTTGCAGGACAAGGCCGTGCAGCTCGCCAACTTCGGCCGCGAACTGAGCGGCCAAGCCGACCGCATGCTGGGCTACCGCCAGGACTGGGTCGAGATCACCGATCCGGCCGTGCTGGCAGCCAGCGGCAAGTCCCATCACCCTATCGTCGCTCCCAGCAGCCAGGCAGACGACAGCGTGGCCGGCATGGTCTTCCAGATCAGCGAAGAAGAGCTGGCAGCGGCGGATCGCTATGAAGTCGCTGACTACAAGCGCGTGGCCGTAACGCTCGCATCGGGCCTGACTGCCTGGGTTTATGTACGCGCCTGAGCCCTTCCGGCGCACAGCAGGCACGAACCCGACGGGGTGACAATGCAGGGGAAACCCCTGCCTGAAAAACCAGGACGCACACTTCTTTCGCCGGCCCGGGCCGTGCTCGCTATTCTTGCAAAGCCGCAGGAAGCGGCCCTCTTCAGCGACAACGGAGCGTCCATGTCCCTAGCCCTCGTCCACAGCCGCGCCCAGGTGGGCGTGCAGGCACCGGCGGTCAGCGTCGAAACCCACCTGGCCAACGGCTTGCCCCATCTCACGCTGGTCGGTCTGCCGGAAACCACGGTCAAAGAGAGCAAGGACCGGGTACGCAGCGCCATCGTCAACTCCGGTTTGAACTACCCGCAGCGGCGCATCACCCAGAACCTCGCCCCCGCCGACCTGCCCAAGGATGGCGGGCGCTATGACCTGGCAATTGCCCTGGGTATCCTCGCCGCCGATGGCCAGGTACCAACGGCCACCCTTGCCGAGGTCGAATGCCTGGGCGAACTGGCGCTGTCTGGCAAGTTGCGCCCGGTGCAGGGCGTGTTGCCCGCAGCACTGGCGGCACGCGAAGCAGGCCGGGCGCTGGTGGTGCCGCGGGAGAATGCCGAGGAAGCCAGCCTGGCAGGCGGGCTGGTGGTGTATGCGGTGGGGCACCTGCTGGAACTGGTCGCCCACCTGAACGGCCAGGTGCCATTGCCACCGTATGCCGCCAACGGCCTGATCCTGCAGCAACGCCCGTACCCGGACCTGAGCGAAGTGCAGGGCCAACTGGCGGCCAAGCGTGCGCTGCTGCTAGCGGCGGCCGGGGCGCACAACCTTTTGTTCACCGGGCCTCCCGGTACCGGCAAGACCTTGCTTGCCAGCCGCTTGCCGGGGCTGCTGCCACCACTGGACGAGCACGAAGCACTGGAAGTGGCGGCGATACAGTCGGTCAGCGGCCATACGCCACTGAGCAGCTGGCCGCAGCGGCCCTTCCGCCATCCGCATCACTCCGCCTCCGGCCCGGCACTGGTCGGCGGCAGCAGCCGGCCGCAACCGGGCGAAATCACCCTCGCCCACCATGGCGTGCTGTTTCTGGATGAACTACCTGAGTTCGAGCGTCGCGTGCTGGAAGTGTTGCGCGAACCGCTGGAGTCGGGCGAGATCGTGATTGCCCGGGCCCGCGACAAGGTGCGCTTCCCGGCCCGTTTCCAGCTGGTGGCGGCAATGAACCCCTGCCCTTGCGGCTACCTGGGCGACCCCACTGGCCGCTGCCGCTGTAGCACCGAGCAGATCGCGCGGTATCGCAACAAGCTGTCCGGGCCATTGCTGGACCGTATCGACCTGCACCTGACCGTGGCCCGGGAGAGCACCACGCTGAACAACCAGCCCTGCGGCGAGACCAGTGCCGATGTGGCGGCCAAGGTAGCCGAGGCACGTGAACTGCAACAGCGGCGGCAAGGGTGTGCGAATGCATTTCTCGACCTTGAGGGGTTGCGCTGCCATTGTGGGTTGGCGGCGGCGGACCAGGCCTGGTTGGAGGGGGCCTGTGAGCGGCTGACCCTGTCGTTACGTGCGGCTCACCGGTTACTGAAGGTGGCGCGGACGCTGGCGGATCTGGAAGGTAACCAGGCAATTGGCCGGGCGCATCTGGCCGAGGCCCTGCAGTACCGGCCGGGGAGCAGTTAGATTGCCGGGGCTGCTTTGCAGCCCATCGCAGGCAAGCCAGCTTGTGTCTTCAAGGTCTCTTAAACTCGAAAGGGTGAGAGCAGTG
>NZ_JALLKV010000298.1:0-248 GCF_023093815.1 Pseudomonas sp. PNPG3 | reverse complement strand
CTATCTGTTCTCGCTCACCGTGGTGGCGGTTGCGACAATCCTGACCTTGCGGCTGCTGCGATCCCAGACCGGCCGCAACTTCGTTGCCATCCGTGACCACGAGATCGCCGCAAAGGTCATCGGCGTGCCGCTGCTGCGGACCAAGCTCTTGGCGTTCGGCGTCTCCTCGTTCCTGATCGGGGTTGCCGGTGTGCTGTGGGCCTTCGCCTATCTGCGCACGGTCGAGCCGGCCGGGTTCAATCTCGATC
>NZ_JALLKV010000297.1:0-249 GCF_023093815.1 Pseudomonas sp. PNPG3 | reverse complement strand
TGATCTCCGACATCTACGCCACCAAGGAGCGCGCCAAGGCGGCCGACTTCATTACCTACTCAAAAGTGTTCGACGGCGTGCTGGTCGCCAAGGGCAATCCGAAGGGCATCAACGGCATCAACATGTCGATGTGCGGCGCGGCTGCGGCGGAAAACACCGGTTACGTCGAGGTGCCGCTGGTGCAGGCCCTCGCGCCGGAGTGCAAGAAGGCCGGCAAGGCAGAGCCGACGGTCCAGCTCTACGACAACA
>NZ_JALLKV010000296.1:0-249 GCF_023093815.1 Pseudomonas sp. PNPG3 | reverse complement strand
GGCGGTCGCGCGGGTTCAGCCGCCCGATCCAGGCGGCGGCCAGCGGGATCAGCGCCAGGGACAGGAGCGTCGCGCCCAGCGGCAGCAGCAGGTAGGAAAGCCTCAGCAGCCCCGGGTTGAAACCGAGGCCGTAGAGCGAGGCGCGCAGGTAGGACGGGTCGCCGATGGCCGCGAGGGCGGAGAAGAGCCACATGGTGGGGCTCGCGCCGACCGTGAAGAACGTCAGGAACAGGTACCAGACAGTTAGCA
>NZ_JALLKV010000295.1:0-249 GCF_023093815.1 Pseudomonas sp. PNPG3 | reverse complement strand
GGGCAGCGATGCCGGCACGGAGGATCTCGGCGAACACGGCGCCGTTGTAGATCACGAGGCCGAACACGACGGCGGTCAGGGCCGTGGATCCGGGGAGCATGAGGATCGCGAAGAACATCATGAGCACGACGGGCAGCCCGCGGAAGATCTCGATCAGCGCGGTCGTCGTCCAGCGCACGGCCCGGTAGGGCGAGGCGCGCAGCGACACCAGCAGCACGGCGAGCAGCGCGGCCAGCGGCAGCGAGATCA
>NZ_JALLKV010000294.1:0-250 GCF_023093815.1 Pseudomonas sp. PNPG3 | reverse complement strand
GATGTGCGGGTCCAGGACCTTGAAGCCCTGCGCGGTGACGGAGCCGCCGAACTCGCGCCACAGGGTCTCGACGACCCCGGCCTCGGGCCCGTCGGCCCCGGCGCCGGCCTCGCGGACGGTGCCGCACAGGATGTCGACCGGGTTCCCCGAGTCGGGACGGATCACCAGACGGCCGTCGCGGCCCATGATCCGCTCCTTCAGCGCCGGCAGGATCTCGCCGATGACCTGCCACAGGTCCCAGGTGTCCGAG
>NZ_JALLKV010000293.1:0-252 GCF_023093815.1 Pseudomonas sp. PNPG3 | reverse complement strand
CCCATCGTGACGCGACGAATGAGCTGGGGGCGGTGCTGGTTTCGAGCCATCCTTGCTGCTAGGCCGTTCGCCTGGAAACACACTTTGCGGTGGCCCACTGTGGTACGTGGGTCATCGCTCGGGTAGCCTGTGCACCACGATAGTTGATGATTTTGGGCGGCAATGCCGCTATTGATGAAGCGAGGGGGTCGACCCACATGGGGCGCGGCCGTGCAAAGGCGAAACAGACCAAGGTTGCCCGCGATTTGAAGT
>NZ_JALLKV010000292.1:0-253 GCF_023093815.1 Pseudomonas sp. PNPG3 | reverse complement strand
CAGGTGAGATCATTCGTGAAAGCGGTATCTTGGCACTGGCTATCTGTCCCTGCAACTGGTCTTGCGCTCCTCCCTCCCAAGCATCCATAAAGGGCGAAAGGTAGTTGGCAAGTTCATCGTAGGAAGTGAGTATCGAAAATATCTGTGCGTAGGGACGGTTGAGAAATTCGATGGCATGAGGGAAGGTGCAATACTTGCCATTCTCATATATCTTCAGAAACCAAATGATGGCAGCAAGCAAGATGATAGGCGA
>NZ_JALLKV010000291.1:0-253 GCF_023093815.1 Pseudomonas sp. PNPG3 | reverse complement strand
ACAATGCAGCCAGGAACAAACAACCGCCCAAAACAGCCAGCGAGAGCCAGACAAAATGTGTGACGATGCCATCGGTGCCAGTCAGCACAAGTGTGCCTACCACCTGGCCATTGTGTTCAATTGTTTTATAGACCGGTTCCGGGTAAACCCACTTACTGACCAGACTTTCTATCATGGTCTGATGGCGAATTTTGGGGCTGTTCCAGCGCGTCATTTCCTGCTGCTGAGTATCATAAACAATGGCGGCAGAGAA
>NZ_JALLKV010000290.1:0-253 GCF_023093815.1 Pseudomonas sp. PNPG3 | reverse complement strand
GGGCGTCACGAAGATGAGGCAGCGCGCGGTGGGTGGATCGCCGTCCCGCGGCGCCGTGTCGAAATCGATCCCGACGGCGCGGATATCATGGCTGAAGATCTCGCCCAGCTGATCGTCTGCCACCTGTCCGACAAAGGCGCATTGTGCCCCCAGCGCCGCCATGCCGGCCAGCGTATTAGCCGCCGATCCGCCCGAAACCTCGGTCGCGCGGCCCATCGCCTGATAAAGGTCCCTCGCACGGTCCGCGTCGACC
>NZ_JALLKV010000289.1:0-253 GCF_023093815.1 Pseudomonas sp. PNPG3 | reverse complement strand
CGAACACGGCCTCGGGGTCGAACGCGTCGGCCATCGTGCGCCGGGTGAACAGCCGCAGCGGCACGGCCTGCGCACCGCTGGCCGGGTGACCGTCCCAGGCGTCCTCCCACTGCGCATAGGGGCCGGCGAGCAGCGTCGTGATGTAGGTGGACTGGGGGAGCGTCGGGGCGAACTCCACCCGGACGACACCGTCCCCGGTCGGCGTCCGGGAGACCTCCGGCCGGTTCGAGGCCAGCACCCAGTCCTCGGGTCC
>NZ_JALLKV010000028.1:0-70064 GCF_023093815.1 Pseudomonas sp. PNPG3 | reverse complement strand
TTGGTGTCCGGGGATTTTGCCAAATCAGGAAGTCTTTTTCAGGATTTCCTTAGGGAAATGTCTACCCGATGATCTAGCTCCAGTGCCTCTAGCTCCATGAGCTGCGATGGCTGGAGTTTAGTAAGGGCCTCGGCCACCATCTGAGTGACACCCCATTCCTGTTGAACATCGGCCGAACGATTCTGGATCGACTGAGCCAACGACAACGGACTGATCGTCTCAGCCTCTTCGATCCACGCCAATCGCTTTTCCCCAACGCCTTCCAGCTTGCAACCCAGCAGGAAATTCAGCAGCGGAGAGCGATCGGCCTCCGGCACGATTTCGACCTTGAGTTTTCCTTGAAGTCGCCTGTTCAAGCGTTTTGCAGCCTTTTGTAGGGCCTGAATGCGCTGCCCCCGTAGGTCGGACAGTTCGGCCAACAGGTTGCGCCGCTCTTGCTTCAAAGTATTGCCTTGGCCTTCGTGTGTTGACAGCTTTGCTTTCATAGGCTTTATGCGCTCGATATCACCCATGAGCCGCTGATAGGCTGCACCGACTTCCTGCCCACTTTTACCCGCCGCCGAAGGAAGCGTCCGAAGCGCCTTCTCCAGTTCGACCTCATGTCCTTGGATAGCCTGCTGCCAAGCATCTTGCTGAACGTTAAGCTTGCCTGACGCCTCATCCAACAACGTCGTCATGGATGTCAGATGGCCGGTGAAGACTTGACTGATCCCCTCCAGCGTCGTGCGCACCGCTGTCAGCTGAGCTACGTCAGGTAGCCCTTCGAGAGCTTCATCACTGATAAAGGCGAGGTCGGGCATGCTGCTTCTAAAGTCCGCAAGGGCGTCTTGCAGAGACCGCACGCTTTCAGCAGCCCCCTTGGCAATCTCTCGCTCTCTCGCTATTAGCGAGGTCTTTGCCAGCTTTTCCTTGATGCCAAGTTCTTCAAACCCACGTAGCTGCTCCTCCAACTTCGGTAGGCGATCCACCTGCGCCTTCACATCATCAAGGTCGGAAAAGGACTTCACTAGCTTCCGTTGGTTTTCTGTCAAGCGCCTATGAACATCAGTGCTCTTACTCTCATAGTCCCCGTCCTGAGGAAGAAAGCGATCCAATAACTGCAAGCGGCTGGTTTCGTCCTGAGCCAGCTCGTAAATCTCGTTCTGTCCATAAATATCAATACCAGGCAGCAAGTCTCTCGGGAGAAGTGTCGAGACGTTGCCGTCCAAGTCACGAACAATCGGCGGTTCACCATAGCGCCGTGAGACTGTGTACTGCCTGCCGTTCTGAGCTGACGACAACACCATCAGTTCTAATCGGCCAGCAGCCCGGCCAAGGTTCTCCTTGATGATCTCCTGATGGTGCTTCAGGGCCTGCCTGCCCTTGGGTGGAAAGTCCAAGGCGTAACGCAAACATTCGAGCAAGGTAGATTTACCTGTCCCTCGACCTCCGATGACGGTGTTGAGATGATCGGAGAAGTCCACGCGGACACCATCCAAGTACCCACCCGTGATAGTCATGCGGAGCACCTTGCCAATCGGACTTTCGACCTGCTGCGAGTTCAAGCGGATTCGCGACTCCGGGTCAAGGAAAGCTACCTTGAACGCCGCAAAATTGGGCCGCGTCATCTTGATGAGGCAAGTGGCTCCAGGCTGCTCCAAGTCTTCTGGCTTGGCGACATCTTTGGCATTGATGACAGCTATAAGTCGCTCGCGGCGGTAGGCATCGTCCCTGTTTAGCAGCACCTTGCGGTAAAAATCGCTTTCAACCCCCATTAAGTCATCTACCGGCCCTGGAATCTGGGCCGAACGCAGCTTAGGTAGCTTCCATACGTGATTGAGCCGGTTCTTCAATACGCCACTATCCTGCGTGCAATGCGCAGCGTAGATGAAGCCCCCGAGCTGATCGACCTTATCGATCAGCTGTTCGGAACTCAATTGAGACGGGCAAACGCCATCTGTAGGGTCAAGCAGGTCGAGCCTGCCAAGATAGCGTTCTAGCTGCTGCCCCGTCGTCTCCTCGGAAAATAGGCAGACGTAATGAGTCTTATCGTTCGAGGCGATTTCAAAGCCGGGAAATACCACAATCCCGTGGGGTTGAAGAACATCACGCAATGCGTTAACGCTGGCCACACTGCCATGGTCAGCCACGCCAACTACTTTAATGTCTAGTTCAAGGCATTTCTGGAGGAGTGCTTGGTTATACCCCGCCTCATCAAGCCCGTGATCTGCTCCTCTATAGGTGCCGTTGTAACCGACGGGATTGACCTGGAGCGCGCAGCGCCAGAATTTCGCAGATGTGTACTGATCGCTCATACTCTTCCTTGTTTTACCTAAATTCGATAGCTATCAACCCCAACGCGCTGCCTCCGCCGCGATGTGCGCCGCCAGAGCAGATACGAAGGCCCTATATCCTTCAGACATCGGCAGATATTTTTATGGATAAGAAGCGACACTAGCCCTCCTTACGTGTCGAGCATATCCCACTCGTCACCTAATACCCATCGCAGGGCAGAAAGCTTCCCATTGAGCATCCCCCATTCAAAGTCGCTCCAAGGCCCAGTATCTTCGTACTTCTCTCTGACCCGTTGAGCTGCTATTTTTGCTTGGCTCAGGATGTCTTCGTGGATCACATCATTGCCGTAGCGCTCGGTTCCAGAAGGAACAACCTCTATATCACCATTATCTAAATGATAAATCATGTTCATGTGACGGTTGTACCAAACCTTATCGAACAACTCGTCCATCGCTGAAATTATTTCCTGAAGCCCGCGAGTTTCATCCTCCCAGGCAAAGCTATTCTCATAATGAAACTCTTCCAGATCGAGGAGATCTTCAATCGCAGAGTTCGTAGAGTTAAAGAATATTGATGCGCTTCCGTCGAAAATATCTGCAAAGTCTTCGTGTGGCTGCCTATGATCTTTTCCGGAAAAATCCGTGACGTTATGGGTAACGAACCTGAACGTTTCGTACTCATTCGCGCGTGCTACTTTAAACTCCAGAAACAACTCGGCCAATACCGCGTCGGCAACACTGTTTTTCTGCTTATGAAACGGCGCTTTCTTCGCGATCGCCCTCTCTGCTGCCTTGATTTTAGCGCTATCAGAGACCGCAATTTTGTGGGCAGTTTCGAAAAGTTTTAGAACGCGATTTACCGTGCCCTGAGTCGCCTCCGAAATTATTGGAAGCCGATGATTAACATCATCCAAGGCTTTTAGCGCAGCATCTTTTCCTTGGCCACCAAAAGACTCAACAGCAGATTTAACTACCCGAAACTCATTTGCAAGTCGCTTGCGTGTAGCCTCAATGACCCTATCTTTATTTCGCTCGTACTCTACACGTATTAAATCTGGAAGAAGAATTCTGATACTACCATCCTGTACCAATTGCTCTAGAGCAGCAAGCATAGGCAATTCCGCTTTCTGAGATGAAATATCAAGCCAAACGCAGGTATCGAGCATGATGAGGTGCAATATATTTCTCCAAAGATTCACCGGCGCGCAAAACGACCAAGCCGATTTTGTTAAATAACCTTGACGATTTCTAATTATCACTCACGTCATAACTTGATGACTCGCGCCATAATGGCGAGGACATCACCCTGCAGCCTGCGAAAGTCGTTCATCATCGCTTCAACATCCACCGGCCGCGCACCTTGGCCGCGCTTCTCTGCAAGCCAAAGTTTCAGCAAGCCAGCGACTCGGCCAAGGTCGCCATTGACCTTGCCCAAGTCGGCCACGGCTTGCAGGTCAACAACCGAGCGGATCGGCTCATTCAAACCAACGGCGCGCAGGAACGCCGACTGAGACATGCCCGCTTGCGCGGCACGCTCTACCAGCTCGGCGCGCTCGTCCTCGGTCACGAAGACCTTGATGTATTCGTTCCGAGGCCGGGTACCGTACGTCGTCTTTTTCTTCTCTGCCATTCGTCTCTCGCTCATGCCAGAGCGACAGCCAGGTGGCGCAGCAGCGCGCCTTTCCTTTGGTGCCGCATCGGGCTTTTGATGTTCGGTCGCGGCAGCGACGGTGGGCCTCGCAGAGCAAGATGCCGTCGAACCGCAGGTGAGTAAGGGGCGGTGTTGGGGGGAACAGGCGTAGCCTGTGGACCCACAACACACATCTTGCCGTCTGTCTGAGCGCAACTCAAAGAAATTTAACTCTGATAGCCGCTTCGATAAGGCATGTTGCTTTTAATTTCCTTGAATTTCGTTCGGTTTACCTAAGTTGCCTAGCGCTGCCTTAATTCAGGAGTGAATTGCCTAAAGTTGCCTAAAATTGCCTTGAATTCACTTGGCCGGAAAAATTTAAATGGACGGAGCAAGCAGGGAAGAGAACGCCATGACCTGAAGCCAACATACCGCTCCGACGATTCGGTTATAGCGTCTCCGATCCTCACATAGTCAAGAATTCCTGTGGTCGCTAGAATGCCCGTGTTCCAACAACTGAGCAGGGCCTAATTGGCACCAAAAAGGAGCACGAAAAATGGCTAGGAAAACTCTTTCTGAGCGCCGATCTGATGCTTTTTCTGAGCTAGAGATGGCTAAGGCGAGGCTTGCAAAACTCGACAATGAAGCAGCAGAAAGAATCGGGAGAATTGCAATAAAATCGGGATTAGTTAATCTGGAGCTTACGGACGATCAGATCCGGGAAGAATTCGACAGAATCGTTGAAAGGATAAGCAAGGGGAATAGACCATGAAGACAACTCACCGCATAAGTGCTCTGGCTGATCAACTCAATGAACTGCAAGCCTGCCTAGGTCAAGCTAGCAGCCAATCTAATAGGTACGTTGTGGAGGCTCAGCGCATTGCCGCCCGGCTCGCTTCTTCACTTGAAGAGTGGCACTTGGAGACGCTGCACATCCCTGAAACGGAACGTTGCCTCTATCGCGTTCAGAATCCTTACTACGCGGCTCACTGACACCGCACGCAGCCCTGTCAAAAGCCCACTTCGGTGGGCATTTTTTTGTCCCGAAACAGACGTTTTCGGGACACTATCCTCCCCCTCAAAACTCTTCTAAGAACATACTTTAAAACAGGTACTTAAGCGTCTACTTTCGTCCCGAAATACGACGTTTGCGGGAACAGTAAGCCTATGTTTCCATTGAAAAAAGAAGCCACAAACCCTAGAGGTCATCGGGAAATGCGGCAATAATCGAACCTCGGACGACGACGAAACGAGGTATTCGATATGGAAAAAGAATCGCAAAGTACGTCAGCTTTTACCGCCCGGATATTTCGCCGAGGTGCGGCACTAGCTGTGGCAATGGCAACTACAGGCTTCGGCGTAGGTCTCTACATGACACCTGTACCGGCTTACGCCATCTACTGCTCTAACTGCTCGACGTTCTATCAACAGATGTTCGAGTACGCCGAGCAGGTCAACACAGCGCTGAACACCGCCGAGCAATTGCAAACGCAGATTCAGCAATACCAAAATATGGTCACGCAAGGCACAGGGTTGCCCGATTCAATGTTCAGCAGCATCGCGTCTGACTTGAAAAGCGTCGTCAACATCTACAACCGCTCGCAGGCGTTGGGCCGCCAAATCCAGAACATGGATTCGCAGTTCAACACAGTTTTTCCGGGCTTCGAATACTACCTAAATCAAGCAGCTAATTCGGCAGAGGCCCCGGCGCAGGATCGCTATCAAAAGTGGTCGCAACAGGGCCGCGACAACGTAAAAACGGCGATGGAAGCGGCGAACTTCAATACCAGCACCTTCGAGTCCGAGGATGCCCAGCTAGACCGCATGGTTGCTCGTTCGCAGTCGGCCGTTGGTCGTATGCAGGCGATTCAGGCGGGCAATGAAATTGCCGGGCAAAACGTGCAGCAATTGCAAAAGCTGCGCGACCTGCTGGCCACGCAAATCAACATGCAGGGCAATTACATGGCTCAGCAAGGCGACCGGAAGGCTGCGAGCGAAGCCACCGAACAGCAGTTTGAAGCCCGCAAAAACACACGCGGCGGCGTTAAGGAGTACTGAGAGTGACTATTTCAAAATGGATCATTGCGTTGATGTGCGCCGGCTCCGCCCTGGCCGGTTACATGGTTACCGTCATGGTTAAAAGCAACGGTGAATGTACTGCGGTGGCAGAGCAACAAATGCAAAAGCGTGACGCTGATGCGTCATTTGAGGCGCGCCCGAACACTCGTGGCGGCGTGAAGGGGTACTAGCTATGGATCGCCTATTGTTCTTTCTCGCCTTCGCAAGTCTGTTCGTGGCCGGAGATGCTATGGCCGCAACCGACCTTTCACATGCCGATACATCGGTTCAAGGCCTACTCGACCTAGTTCTACAACAGTCGCACCAGTGGTCAGCGAAGCTCTATGAGTATGCGATCCGACTGTTCTGGCTGCTGGCCTCGATTCAGTTTATTTGGACGTTCATGCCTCTGGTCATGAAGCAAGCCGACTTCGGTGAGATTGTCGGCGAACTTCTGCGCTTCGTGCTGGTGATCGGCTTCTTTCTTGCAGTTATGAAGTACTCAGTAGAGTGGTCGACGGCCATTGTCGATAGCTTCCGCGATGCAGCAGCATCGGCGAGCGGCCTCGGGCGCGCATTAGAACCCGGCGATATGCTTGCCGTTGCGCTGGATTTTGGCCGCACAATGGTAAAGGGCATTTCGGTATTTTCTCCAGCTAAGGGACTTCTGATCGCTGTATGCGCAATCCTTGTGTTGGCGTGTTTCGCCTTCATCGCTGCATTTATGTTTGTAACGCTCGTAGAGTCCTACGTAATCATCAACGCGTCCGTGCTGTTCTTAGGCTTTGGTGGCTCGCAATGGACGCGGGACTTTGCAATTGCGCCAATGCGTTTCACCGTTGCGATTGGTGCCAAGCTATTTGTATTGACCTTGATTGTCGGCCTAGTTGTACAGTCTGCTAAGCAATGGTTAGCAGCCTATACAAATGATGAAGCGTCATTGATGACGATGGTCGGCTTAGCCTTAGTGTGCTGCTATCTGACCAAGACTATTCCTGACCTGATCGGCGGCATGATTAGCGGCACTTCCATGGGCGGTGGCTCGGCCATTGGTGGGATGGCTGTGGCCGGGGCAGCCGGGGCGGCGGCGGCGGTTGCCACCATCGCCACGGCAGGGGCGGCCACTCCAGCTGCTGCCGGTGCTCTTGGCGCTGCGGGTACTAGCGGCGCCACTGGTGCAGGGGTAGCTGGTGCAGGTGGGATTAGCGGCGGCGGTCTGGCTTCTGCGATCAATTCCAGTTTTGCCGGTGGTGGTACGCCAGCAGCAGCGGCAACTAGCGGCGCTGCGAGTACGGGCGGCCAAGCGGCCGCCCAGAGCGCTTCGTCGGCCGGTGCCCGCGTGGGTGGCAGTGCCGCCCCTCAATCGTCGGGCGCGGCTCCGCAGCAGCCTAGCAGTGGCGTGCAGCAGGCGACCAGGCAGGCTGGGAGGGACGCACAGGGCAACGACGACAAAAACCAGCAAGGGACACCGAAAGCTGGACTTGTTGGCTCTGGTAACGCCCTTTCCCAAGCGGCCAACGCTAGCGCAAAGGCGCTCGGCGTGATGACCTCGATGGCAGTGCCGGGAATGGAGAATGCACACTCTCTGTCTCTTGGTGCAGGAGCTCCGCCATCTGCGCCTGACGCCAACTCGACCGTTCCAGCCGATAGCGGGGAAACTGCACAAACGGAATCTAACATCATCCGTCCAGTCTCGGACGCAAGCCCCGCTACAAGTCGCCTAGCCTCGCTCAATGTGCCCGGCACTGCCTCAAACAACGATAACTTGGAGTAATAACCATGATGGCCGTACTTATGTTCGCTGGATTCGTAGTATTTGCATCGACGTTCGCAATTGGTATGTGGGCGCTCGGTCGATGGCTACGTAGCAAGGGCTACGGGCCGCAACTCGATAGATTGGATCGGCAGTACACGGCCTTGCAGCTTCGAGTAAGCCCGCTCGCCTTGTCGGCCTCCTATCACATGTTTGCCGGGGCACAGGCTATGAATCGCTTGCCTTTGCTGGGCAGCAAGAATAACGCATCGCTGAATCAGCAAGCATTGATGGCCATCCAGGCAGCGCAGGAAGCACAGAAACAAGATAGTCCCGGCAAGCTGTGATCGCTGACCAGCCCCACGCAACCCCGCCTCAGTGCTGGCGTGGGGCTTTGCCATTAGTAATACGCACGGACTTGTCTCACTCCGTCCATCACCCTCTGTAAAGCCCGACGCTGCGTTCTGAGCGATTCTAGGGGTACATGCCCCTACACGCGCTACTGGAGCCTCTTCGGCCTTCGAACAATTTCAACCAGCCCCGCCGCACTACCCACTTCCCTTTTTGGTGCCCAACGGCCGTAGGCCGACCAAGACAAGCAAGCGATGAGCTGCGCCAACAAGGCGCGGCGCTTAGCGCGCATGCTGGAGATTCTTAGAGAATCTTGGATGGAATTTGCGAAGGGCCCGCAAAGGCCCGCCGTTGCGGGGATTTCAGAAACCGGCCGGGTACTGTTAAACAGGGGATTGGGTACTGTTAAACAGGGGGTGGGGTGCCGTTAAACAGGGGGCAGCAGCGTTACAGTCGGATGCCTTGGGTCGCCCGATTTCCCATTTACCCTTAGCATACTCGCCTACCCTCCAACCCACGGCAGCAAGCTCGGCCAGCGCCTTGCGTGCCGTCTGTCGGCGTTTTTTGACGGTATTCGGGTTCGTCGGTTCATCCGGCCAAACATAGCCGCATAGCGTGTCTAGCTGTATCCGCCCCGACTTACCGAGGTCAATCCAGCCGCACAGTCGTTGGTGAATCAAGCGGGCGGGGTCGGTCCGTAGTTTCCTAACTTCGGCCATATCTATGCGGATGTGCTGCCCGCCCATGATTGCGCGAGCAATAAGGGGGTTCAATGCCACGTACAGCTTGCCGTCCTGCTCATCACTTGCGTACTCGGACAGCAAACGGAAGCCCTGCCGCTTCCTATCGTTTTGCGCAATGATAGAGACTTTCCAGAGCCTCTCAATGCAATCGCGTACTGGCCTAGTATTGTCGATATCCGCATAGCCAACCTCACGGGCTAGCGACCGATAGCTACCCTTGACCACCATCGCATTCTGCTGGACGGCTTCCCATTTGGGTTCGAGAAATAGCCGGAGCTGCCTACCGGCTTCTGTCTGAGGATCGGGAGAAAGCATAAGGCCAGAAGGCCCAGCCATTGCTACCAATCCTTGCAGGATGCGGAGATCGTCAGCCCCAAGCGGTTCCGGCCCACTAAACTCGATACGCTTGCCATTGCCGTAGTCATATGCAACGTCAAGCTTGCTATGCTTTCGTTCGCCACGTTTGAGGCTACGGAACAGGCCGGGTGCTAGACAATGCACCGGGTCGTGCCGGGCGTGAGTCAAGTCATGCTTGCTCACGCTGACGCCCCTTTCCGCTGTCCCGCTTGGCGTCCAATAGCTCCACCGGCAGCAAAACGCCGCCGTCGCGGCGTTGATACCATTGGTCATGCGGAGTAGCGTCGTAATTCTGCTTGCTAACACCAAAACGAACAAAGAAGCCGCGCCGGTCTTTGCCGATGGGCTGACGGTCATAGGCGCGGTCGCTTAGGCTCTTGGCCTCGTCCTCGGTCATCTTTGCGACGAAGCCGCACCAGCGGGCATTGTCGATTAGGGCGGATGCGCCTCTTGCGGCCTGTTGTTGATCCGTTTGCCCCTCACGAGCGCTACCTTTGCTAACGTGATGCAGGTAAAGAACAGAGGCCCCGGTACGCGCTGCAATGTGCTCCAGCGTGGCGACAAGCTTGGCCATGTCGCCATTGCTGTTCTCGTCGCGGTCATGAATCCGGCTCAGTGTATCTAGTACGATCAGTCGAGCGCCGGAACAGAATTTGATTAGGGCAGCGCGTTGAGCGTCATCTAAGACGTTCATGAGCGTACCCATGACGGGCTTGATTGTCAGGTTCTCGGCGATGTTTTCACGGGCCTGCTGATTCAGGTGCTGACCGATGGCATGAATACGGCGCACCAGTGCGACTTCCGGGTCTTCTCCAGCGAAATAGACCACGCGGCCAGTGCACGCGGGGGCAAGGCCTACAAGATCGCCACCGGCAGCGCTGCACGCGATGGCCATTGCCGCTTCCAGCGCCCAGAAGCTCTTACCCGTGGCTCCGGGAGCCACCAACGCGCCTACCGTCCCAGCAAGAAAGCCCGGCCAAATAAAGTCTAGTGCGGGCGGTTCGTTCTCGAACGCTGCCCGTAAGTCAATCGCCACAATTCAGGCCCCCATTCCGGGACGAGGGGCCGAGCCGGAATGTTTGCATGCATCAATCCATGCCTCGACCTCGGCTAAATCCCACACGACCTTTCGACTGCTAAGTGCGATGCGCAGAGGGAATTTTCCCTGCTTTTCAAAGTTGTAGATCGTGCGCTCGCACAGTGGAATCATCTCCAGTAGTTGCTTTTTGCTTATGAGAACTTTACTCGATTTCCTTAATTGTCTTTCCATACCGAATACCTCGTTTTCTCATCGTCCGAGGTTTAATTATTGCTACACAATGCCGGTAAGTTCCAGCACTATTATCTTAATTTTTCCTTGAAAATCAATGAGTTAGTCGTCTCGCAAACGTGTAGTTTCGGGACAGCGATAATCACCCAATCGCTTGTTTTTCCGAAAGTTTTTTAAGGAGATTTAGGAAAGAAAAAGCGTCCCAAAAAAGTCTATTTCGGGACAAAAAAAAGCCCACCGGAGTGGGCATTTCGCGACAAAAATTCAGGTCTCAAGGCTCCGAATCAGTCCTTGAGGCGGGGCTTCCTGATCGTCCACTCATCAATCATGTCCGCCCAGTCCTGGAGCATTGCCCGGCGCTGATCGCGGTACTCGGCCTTGTTGTAGACGGCTCGAACACCCTTCTGTTCGTGCGCAAGGCACTTCTCGATCCAGTCAGTGTTATAGCCCGCCTCATGCAGCAGTGTGCTGGCTGTGCGCCGCAAGTCGTGCGGGCCGAACTTGCCAAGAGACAGCCCTTCCTTCTGAGCCAGACGATAGGTCAGCGTTAGCACCTGATTGAGCGTGGCGCTGCTCATCGGCAAGTCCGAGTCATAGCGAGATGGCAGCACGTACTCCGAGCCGCCCGCGAAGGTTTTCAGGGCAATGAAAATGTCCAGCGCCTGCTTAGATAGGAACACCAAATGGGAATTGCGACGCTTCATCCGCTCCTTGGGGATCGTCCAGAGTGCCTCAGTGAAATTTATTTCGCTCCACGTTGCGTTGGTCAGCTCGCTCTTGCGCACCATCGTCAGCAACAGCAGCTTGGCGGCTGCTCGGATGGAAGGCGTAGTGCCAATGCGTTCCATGTACTGGTACATCAAGCCGATTTCATCGGGTGTCAGCGCTCGATCTCGCGGCTCGAACTTTGCGATGGTCGTGGGACGCACCAAATCGGCCGGGTTCTCGACCTTCTGGCCGCGTTCGATAGCCCAGCGGTAGACCTGCAAGACAATCTCTCTTGTATGCACTGCCGTTGCCGGTGCGCCTCTCTCCACGATGGCATCGGTCAGCGCTCGCAGGTCTTCGTGGGTAATCTCGGCTAACTTGTGGTTACCAAATTTGGGCTTTAGCTCGCGCTCGTAGACCGAGCGGCGCATATCTCGGGTGGACTCGGCCATCTGGTAGCCGCGCAACCACTTTTCGGCCCAAGCGCCGAATGTCTCAGCATCCTTGACGCGGGCTTTGTCCCGCGCCTTCTCCTTGGCTGGAGATTTCCCTGCGGCGATCATCTTCTTGGCTTCGCCCAGCCGTTCGCGAGCTTCCGCCAGCGTGATCCCTCCGACGCCGTAACGGCCGAAGGTGATGGTCTCCTGCCTGCCGTGGATTGAGTAGTTGTACCGGAATGAAATGGAACCCGCAGGCGTGATGGCCACGTAGAGGCCGTCACGGTCATTCACTTTATAGAGCTTGTCCTTTGGCTTGAGGTTGCGCAGCTTGGTATCAGTCAGCATGGTCGGGTTGGGTTTCCTCTTAAAAATACCATGCTCAAAAATCCCACAAATCCTCGCAAAAAACCCTTTAAGGACAATGAGTTAAATCTATTCAATACCATGAACACTCAATCAAAGGCGGCATGGTATCGAGCACCGAACATGGCATCAGGTTCAAATCGTACCATCTACCATGCCATAGAAACTGGGTGCTTGGCGATGCGAAAATTTGCCAGACAGTGCCACGCCAATAACGGAAAAAGCCCGCATTTACGCGGGCTTAGGGGTGTTTTAATGCTCTTTGGTGCTGGTCTATGCCGGACGCGGGATCATTCCCACTCGATAGTCGCTGGCGGCTTGCTCGACACGTCGTAGGTAACGCGCGAGATGCCGTCGATTTC
This sequence comes from Pseudomonas sp. PNPG3, assembly GCF_023093815.1. NCBI lineage: Bacteria > Pseudomonadati > Pseudomonadota > Gammaproteobacteria > Pseudomonadales > Pseudomonadaceae > Pseudomonas > Pseudomonas sp. PNPG3. The sequence goes on along the minus strand of NZ_JALLKV010000028.1, from coordinate 57,756 downwards.
ATTGATGATACGGCCGCTGACGGTTTCCAGCAGCTCGTACGGCAGGTGCGCCCAGCGCGCGGTCATGAAGTCCACGGTCTCGACGGCACGCAGGGCCACGACCCAGGCGTAGCGACGGCCGTCGCCGACGACGCCTACCGACTTGACCGGCTGGAACACCACGAATGCCTGGCTGGTCTTGTGGTACCAGTCGGCCTTGCGCAGCTCTTCGATGAAGATGTGGTCGGCGCGACGCAGGATGTCGGCGTATTCCTTCTTCACTTCACCCAGGATACGCACGCCCAGGCCCGGGCCCGGGAACGGGTGGCGGTAGACCATGTCGTACGGCAGGCCCAGCTCCAGGCCGATCTTGCGCACTTCGTCCTTGAACAGTTCACGCAGCGGCTCGACCAGCTTGAGGTTCATTTCCTCCGGCAGGCCACCGACGTTGTGGTGCGACTTGATCACGTGGGCCTTGCCGCTCTTGGCGCCCGCCGACTCGATCACGTCCGGGTAGATGGTGCCTTGGGCGAGGAACTGGATGTTTTCCAGCTTGCTGGCTTCGGCATCGAACACGTCGATGAAGGTGCGGCCGATGATCTTGCGCTTCTTCTCCGGGTCGGCTTCGCCGGCCAGGTTGTCGAGGAACTGCTTTTCAGCGTCGGCGCGGATGACCTTGACGCCCATGTTCTCCTTGAACATGGCCATCACCTGGTCACCTTCGTGCAGGCGCAGCAGGCCGTTGTCCACGAATACGCAGGTCAGCTGGTCGCCGATGGCGCGGTGCAGCAGTGCGGCAACGACGGAGCTGTCGACGCCGCCGGACAGGCCCAGCAGGACGTTGGCCGAACCGACCTGCTCACGCACCTGGGCAATGGCGTCTTCGACGATGTTGGACGGAGTCCACAGGGCTTCACAGCCGCAGATGTCCTGCACGAAGCGGGACAGGATGCGACCGCCCTGCTTGGTGTGGGTCACTTCCGGGTGGAACTGCACGCCGTAGTAACCGCGCGCGTCGTCGAACATGCCAGCGATCGGGCAGCTCGGGGTGCTGGCCAGCACGTGGAAGTTGCCCGGCATCTGGGTGACCTTGTCGCCGTGGCTCATCCACACGTCCAGGCCCAGCACGCCGTCGGCGTCGATGTGGTCTTCGATGCCGTCGAGCAGGCGGCTCTTGCCGACTACATCCACGCGGGCATAACCGAATTCACGCAGGTCGGAACCTTCGACCTTGCCGCCCATCTGCTCGGCCATGGTCTGCATGCCGTAGCAGATGCCCAGCACTGGTACGTTCAGGTCGAACACCGCCTGCGGGGCGCGCGGGCTGTTGGCTTCGTGGACCGACTCGGGGCCGCCGGCGAGGATGATGCCGCGCGGGTTGAATTCGCGGATCGCTTCATCGTCCATGTCGAACGGATGCAGCTCGCAGTACACGCCGATTTCGCGCACGCGGCGGGCGATCAGCTGGGTGTACTGGGAACCGAAATCGAGGATCAGGATGCGGTGAGCGTGAATGTCGAGGGCCATGACTCAATCTCGTCAGTGGAAATCGGAAACGACGCGGGGCTGTCATGACAGCCCCGCTTTCTGTTGTAGCTGGAAGCCTCAGCCTACGCGGTAGTTAGGGGCTTCTTTGGTGATCTGCACGTCATGCACGTGGGACTCGGCCATGCCGGCACCGGTGATGCGCACGAATTCCGGCTTGGTGCGCATCTCTTCGATGGTTGCGCTGCCGGTGTAGCCCATGGACGAACGCAGGCCGCCCATCAGCTGGTGGATGATCGCGGCCAGCGCGCCCTTGTAGGGAACACGGCCTTCGATGCCTTCCGGTACCAGCTTCTCGGCGCCGGCCGAGGAGTCCTGGAAGTAGCGGTCGGACGAGCCTTGCGCCTGTGCCATGGCCCCCAGCGAGCCCATGCCGCGATAGGCCTTGTAGGAACGGCCCTGGAACAGTTCGACTTCACCCGGAGCCTCTTCGGTACCGGCGAACATCGAACCCATCATCACGCAGGAAGCACCGGCAACGATGGCCTTGGACAGGTCACCCGAGAAGCGGATGCCGCCGTCGGCGATCAGTGGCACGCCAGTGCCTTCCAGTGCAGCGGCAACGTTGGCGATGGCGCTGATTTGCGGCACGCCGACACCGGCAACAATACGGGTGGTGCAGATCGAGCCTGGGCCGATACCGACCTTGACCGCGTCAGCGCCTGCTTCGGCCAGAGCCTTGGCGGCAGCGCCGGTGGCGATGTTGCCGCCGATCACCTGCACTTGCGGGTAGGTTTCCTTGACCCAGCGAACGCGGTCGATCACACCTTTGGAGTGACCGTGGGCGGTGTCGACCACCACCACGTCAACGCCAGCAGCCACCAGGGCGGCAACGCGCTCGCCGGTGTCCTTGCCGGTGCCGACCGCGGCGCCGACGCGCAGGCGACCCTGGTCGTCCTTGCTGGCCAGCGGGTAGGCCTTGGCCTTTTCGATGTCCTTGACGGTCATCATGCCCTTGAGGTTGAACTTGTCGTCAACGATCAGGACTTTTTCCAGGCGGTGCTTGTGCAGCAGCTCGCGGACTTCGTTCTTGTCGGCGCCTTCGCGGACGGTGACCAGACGCTCTTTGGGGGTCATCACGTCGCGGACCTTGGCGTCCAGGCGGCTTTCGAAGCGCACGTCACGGGAGGTGACGATGCCGACCAGGTCGCCATTCGCCAGCACCGGAACGCCGGAGATGTTGTTCAGGCGGGTCAGGTCGAACAGGTCGCGCACGGTGGCGTCGGCGTCGATGGTGATCGGGTCCTTGACCACGCCAGCCTCGAACTTCTTGACCTTGCGGACTTCGCTGGCCTGTTGTTCGATGGTCATGTTCTTGTGGATGATGCCGATGCCGCCTTCCTGGGCCATGGCAATGGCCAGGCGCGCTTCGGTCACGGTATCCATGGCAGCGGATACCAGCGGAATGTTCAGCTCGATGCCACGGGTCAAACGGGTCTTGAGACTGACTTCATTAGGCAGTACCTCGGAATAGCCAGGTACAAGGAGGATATCGTCGAAGGTCAGGGCTTCTTGGCTGATACGCAGCATCGCGGGGGCTCCCGGGCGGGAAAAATGGAAGCGCGCCATTATACTCATGCACGGCGCGCCGCTCAATGCAAAATAAGGGCCTTCGGTCAGCCTTGTGGCAGTTTTACCTGTACCACGGCCACCGGCTGGTCGAGCCAGTCGGCGAAGCTGTCGAGAAAGGCCTGGGTGAACCCGGCCTCGCCCCAGTTGTTGAAGATGAACCCCAGGTTGGAAAAGGCACATGGCTGCAGGTAAATGAAGCCATTGATGTCATCTTCGAAGCCGCACAACGGGCAGGTGAAGTTGTCGCTAACTGCCGGCATCCATTCTTCCAGGCTTTCGAACAGCGGCTCACCCACCTCGCGCCGGCACTCGGGGCAACCGGCCTCTTCGAGGAAACCTTCGGTAGGGGTATAGATGCAGCGCTTGAGCATCACCTCCAGGCCGTTGACCTGTTCGCCGAAGGGCAGTTTCTCCGGATGCAGGGCCACTTTGCGGGCACCTTCGGCCAGGGCATGGCCCATGCGGTTGCCGGTGCGGCCACAGGTGGTCAGCTGTTCCTCGACGACTTTCTCGCGCACCAGCCAGCGCAGGATGGCGCGGGCACGGGCTTCGTGCACCGGGACGGTAGACAGCTTGGGAACGATGATGCTCTGGGTGTTCATGAACGGGACAAGCCTGAAAAACGCGGTAATAGCGCAATTCTACCGCCTGCTCAGGCGCTCAGGTAGCGACCGATAAGCGCCAGGCCGCTGGCCAGCACCAGCCAGGTGACCAGGCGCACAAAGGCTTCGCGAGACAGCCGATGGATAAGCCTGCGCCCTGCCCAGAGGCCGACGAGCATGACCGGCAACAGGCAGGCGGCGAGCAACAGCAGGCTCTGGTCGGCATAGACGCCTGCGATAAGGAACAGCGTCAGCCGCACCACCGTACTGCAACTGATCAGCGCGCTCTGGGTAGCGCGCACCTGCTCCTTCACCTCCAGCCGCGCGCTCAGGTACAGCGCATAAAGGAAGCCGCCGCTGCCGAACAAGGCGCCGAACAGCCCGCCTGCCGTGCCCATCGGCATTGCCCAGAAACCCGACAGACTGGCCGGCCGTACCTTCACCGCCAGCCCGTACAGGGCATACGCCGTGACGAACAGCCCCATCAGCAGCAGCAACAGGTCTGACTTCAGCTGTAGCAGGAATACCACACCCAGCGCGCAGCCAATGGCCATGAACGGCAGCAGCCGCAACAGTTCGCCGCGCACGACATCGCGGCGCGAGGGCAGCAGGTTGCCGAAGGCGGCGACGAAGTCCAGCAGCACCAGCAGCGGAATGATCCGCGACAGCGGCATGAAGTGGATCAGCACTGGGCCGGCCACCAGCGCGGTGCCGAAACCGGCGATGCCGAAGACGATGTAGGCAGCGCCGACACCAAGCAGGATAGGCAGCCAGTCGAGGCCGGAAAACGACAGTTGGGCGAGCATGACAGCAGTTCCTGGGAAGACAGGCAAAGGTTAGCCAGCCATGAGCCATGCCGACTAATATGCCTTTGTCGCCACACTCATCTCGAAAAGGCATGACATGACGTCGATCCGCCAATTGCGTTACTTCGTGGAAATCGCCGAATGCGGCAGCTTCAGCGCTGCCGCCGAGCGGCTGTACATCGCCCAGTCGGCGCTGAGCCGGCAGATCAAGGAACTGGAGCAGCAACTGGGCACGCCGCTGTTCGAACGCACCGCGCGCCTCCCGCGCCTGACACTGGCTGGCCAGGCCTTTTTGGAACGGGCGCGGCGCTTGCTGGCCGACTTGGCGCAGGCCGAGCGTGTAACCCGCGACATTGGCGAAGGGCTGCAGGGCAGTCTGCGCCTGAACCACTCCAGTACAGTGCCGCTGACCGGCCCGCTGCTGGCTCGCCTGGGCGGTTACTTGCGCGACAACCCAGGTGTTTCGCTGGAAATTGCCCAGCAGTCGTCGGAGGCGCAGTTGGAGGATATCGCTGCCGGGCGGTTGGATATCGGCCTGCTGCGCTTGCCGGTGCTGCGCCAGCATGAAGGGGTGGTGCTGCATGAACTGTTCAGCGAACCCCTGCTACTGGCGGTCGCCGCCGCGCATCCCTTGGCCAGCGCGCCACAGGTGAAACTGGAACAACTGCGGGAAGAGCGCTTCATTTCCATTCCGCACCGGGACCGTGGCGGGCTGAGCTACCTGTCGGCCTCGATGTGCATGGAGGCAGGCTTTTTCCCGCGAGCAGCGCAGGTGCTGTCGCGCAAGACCACCCAGTTGCAGTTGATTCAGGCGGGGTTTGGGGTGGCGTTGTTGCCGGAATGCATGCGAGAGATTGCGCCAGCCTCAGTCAGCTTCGTGGCACTGGAAGGAGGGTGTGAGAGTACTGTGGCGATGGCTTGCAGGCGTGACGCAGGTTCGATGGTGCGCCAGTTCGTGACGGCGATGCAGGCTTGAAAGGCCGGCCCCCATAGAACTGCACTTAACTCATTGAATTAGCAGGGGCCCTGTGGGAGCGGCTTTAGCCGCGAACACCGGCGCAGCCGGTGCCATGCACCGCGTTGGATTCTTCGCGGCTAAAGCCGCTCCCACAGGGTATGCGGACTGCTTGCACTTTCAGTTATCTACGCGACAGCGCAGCCCAAAGGGCTGGGCCGGCTCCCACAGGGACAGCATGAGGCCCAAGCCAGCGCGATACCTATGGGAGCCGGCTTGCCGGCGATAGGGCCGGGACAGACAACCGGGGCCGATGTCCTTTATGATGCCCGCCATGATCAGAGACCCTTTCGAACGACTCGGCCTGGACCGCGAGGTCCTTACCGTCAGCCAACTCAACGGCCGCGCCCGCGTGCTGCTGGAAGACGTGTTCCGCAGCGTGTGGGTGGAAGGCGAGATTTCCAACCTCGCCCGCCCGGCGTCCGGCCACATGTACTTCACCCTCAAGGACAGCGGCGCACAGGTACGCTGCGCGCTGTTCCGGCAGAACGCCACGCGGGTGCGCCAGGCCCTGCGCGACGGTCTGGCGGTGCGGGTACGCGGCAAGGTTTCGCTGTTCGAAGGGCGTGGCGATTACCAGCTGATTCTCGACACCGTCGAGCCGGCCGGTGATGGCGCCTTGCGCCTGGCCTTCGAGGCATTGAAAGAGAAGCTCGGTGCCGAGGGGCTGTTCAGCGCCGAACGCAAGCAGCCGCTGCCGGCCCACCCGCAGCGCATCGGCATCATTACGTCGCCCACCGGCGCAGTGATCCGCGACATCATCAGTGTGTTCGGTCGCCGCGCCCCGCAAGTGGAACTGAACCTGATCCCCACCGCAGTACAGGGCCGCGAAGCCACTGCACAGATCGTGCGCGCGATCCGCCTGGCCGATAGCCTGGGGTTCGATGCGCTGATCCTGGCCCGGGGCGGCGGCTCGCTTGAAGACTTGTGGTGCTTCAACGAAGAAGCCGTGGCGCGGGCCGTGGCCGCCTGTGTCACGCCGATTGTCAGCGCCGTGGGCCATGAGACCGATGTCTCGATCAGCGACTTTGTCGCCGACGTGCGCGCGCCTACACCGTCTGCTGCCGCCGAGCTGCTGGCCCCCGACAACAGTGGCCTGCAGCAACGTCTGGATGGCCTGCAACGGCGCCTGCTGCTGCGCATGCAGAACCGCCTGACCCACGACCGCCTGCGCCTGGAGTCGCTGACCCGGCGCCTGCGCCACCCGGGCGAGCGCCTGCGCCAGCAGGCCCAACGCCTGGACGACCTGGACATGCGCTTGCGCCGCGCGTTCATGCTCAACCTCAACCAGCGACACGAGCGCCTGGCACGCCTGGACACCCGCCTCGCCGCGCAGCACCCGGGGCGAACCCTGAAACTGCTGGGCCAACGCCTGGACAGCCTGGCCGAGCGCCTGCCACGGGCCATGCGCGAGGTGCTCAAGGACCGCCGCCAGCGCTTCCAGGCCCAGTTGCAGACGCTGCAGGTGGTCAGCCCGCTGGCCACCCTCGCCCGCGGCTACAGCATCCTGCTGGACGAACAGGGCCAGGCCATCCGCAGCGCCGAACAGACCCGAAATGGCCAGCGCCTGACCGCCCGCCTGAACGAAGGCGAGCTGTTGGTGCGGGTCGAAGACAACCACCTGACCCCGGTCACCCTCTCACTTCTGGACTGACACATGCCCCGCCTGCTCGCGCCCCTGCTTGCCCTTTGCATCCTGCTGCTGGCCGGCGGCGCCCAGGCCAGCTACATCACCCGCACGCTGAACAAGCCGGTACCCGGCGGCGTGGCGGTGGTCGACCTCGGCCCCGCCGCCAGCGCGCCCAGCGCCCGCTTCGACGGCAAACCGGTGCTGGTGGTGAAGGAGCAGGACAACTGGCTGGCCATCGTCGGCATCCCGCTGACCCAGAAGCCCGGCACCGCGACGCTGAGCCAGGGCGGCCGTACCCTGCCCTTCACGGTCGGTAGCAAGAAATACCCCGAGCAGCGCATCACCCTGAAGAACACCCGCCAGGTCAACCCGAACCCGGCCGACCTCAAGCGCATCGATCGTGAGCTGGCCGAGCAGATCAAGGCTTACCGCAGCTTCAGCCCGACCCTGCCCAGCAATCTGATTCTCGACAAGCCGGTCAGTGGCCCGCTGTCGAGCAAGTTCGGCGTGCGCCGTTTCTTCAATGGCGAAGAACGCAACCCGCATGCCGGGCTGGACTTCGCGGTGCCGGCCGGCACGCCAATCAAGACCCCGGCCAATGGCAAGGTGATCCTGGTGGGCGATTACTTTTTCAACGGCCGCACGGTGTTCGTCGACCACGGGCAGGGCTTTATCAGCATGTTCTGCCATATGTCGAAGATCGATGTGCAAGTGGGGCAGCAACTGCGCCGGGGCGAGGTGGTCGGGCGCGTGGGCTCGACCGGGCGGGCTACCGGGCCGCACATGCACTGGAACGTCAGCCTGAACGATGCACGGGTGGATCCGGCGATTTTCATTGGTGCGTTCCAACCCTGAGAGCGGTACTGCCTGTGCCGGCCTCTTCGCGGGTAAACCCGCTCCCACAGGGATGGCGCTGCACCTGTGGGGGCGGGTTCACCCGCGAAAGGGCCAGCACAGTCGACATCAGTTCAACTGTGTTGCGCCATCGAAAAATACTGCGCAACAATCAATAAGCCAGCCTTTCTTTCATGCCATAAAATCTCGCCTTTCAGCTTTTTTTAAGCATTCCTCTCAATTTTTTCTGAACGCTTGCCATCACCCACCCCACTGGTTAGGGTTGAAGGCATGAAAACCTACAGCACCCTCATCCTGCTCCGACAACATCGCAGCCTCTGCCTGGTCAGCGCCCGACTACCAGGCTGAATCGCGTCGCCTCGCCTTTTATCTCGTTATCGCTCGGCAGGCCCGATCTCGGCCGCACACAAAAGGATTGCTTCCATGACCATGCTCAAAGACCCTTCGAAGAAATACCGCGCTTTCCCGACCATCGACCTGCCTGACCGTACCTGGCCGTCGAAGACCATCACCGCCGCGCCAATCTGGTGCAGCTCCGACCTGCGTGATGGCAACCAGTCGCTGATCGAGCCGATGGATTCGGAGAAGAAACTGCGCTTCTGGAAGACCCTGGTGCAGGTTGGCGTGAAGGAAATCGAAGCCTCATTCCCATCCGCCTCGCAGACCGATTTCGACTTCGTGCGCATGCTGATCGAAGACGGCCACATCCCGGACGACACCACCATCCAGGTGCTCACCCAGGCCCGTGAAGACCTCATCGCCCGTACCTTCGAATCGCTGCGCGGGGCGAAGAAGGCCATCGTCCACCTGTACAACGCCACCAGCCCGTCGTTCCGCCGTATTGTCTTCAATCAGGACAAGCAAGGCGTGAAGGACATCGCGGTGAACGCGGCCAAGCTGTTCGTCAAGTACGCCGCCCAGCAGCCGGAAACCCAGTGGACCTTCCAGTACTCGCCGGAAACCTTCAGCGCCACCGAGATGGAGTTCGCCAAGGAAGTCTGCGACGCGGTCATCGAGGTGTGGAACCCGACCCCCGAGCACAAGATCATCCTCAACCTGCCGGCCACCGTGGAAGTGTCCACCCCGAACATCTACGCCGACCAGATCGAGTGGTTCTGCCGTAATGTCAGCCGTCGCGACAGCGTGATCATCAGCCTGCACTGCCACAACGACCGTGGCACCGGCATTGCCGCCACCGAGCTGGGCCTGATGGCCGGCGCCGATCGTGCCGAAGGCTGCCTGTTCGGCAACGGCGAGCGTACCGGTAACGTCGACCTGGTGACCCTGGCGCTGAACCTCTACACCCAGGGCATCGACCCACTGCTGGACTTCTCCGACATCGACGGCGTGCGCAAGGTGGTCGAAGAGTGCAACCAGCTGCCGGTGCACCCACGCCACCCGTACGTGGGCGACCTGGTCCACACCGCGTTCTCCGGCTCGCACCAGGACGCCATCCGCAAGGGCTTCGCCAAGCAGCAGGAAGGCGAACTGTGGGAAGTACCTTACTTGCCGATCGACCCGGCCGACATCGGTCGCAGCTACGAGGCGGTAATCCGCGTCAACAGCCAGTCGGGCAAAGGCGGCATCACCTACCTGCTCGAGCAGGAATACGGCATCAGCCTGCCGCGCCGCATGCAGATCGAATTCAGCCAGGTAGTACAGGGCGAAACCGACCGCCTGGGCCTGGAAATGACCGCCCAGCAGATCTACAGCCTGCTGCACAAGGAATACCTGCAGGCCAACTCCCCGTATGCGCTGGTCAGCCACCGTCTGCAGGAAGAGAACGGCCACAGCGCCGTGGAAGTGGAAGTCGCTGGTGAAGGCGAAACCACCCTGCACTGGCGCGGCAAGGGCAACGGTGCACTGGAAGCACTGGTGGCCGGCCTGCCGATTGCCGTGGAGATCATGGACTACAACGAGCATGCCATTGGCGCCGGCACCAATGCCAAGGCCGCGGCCTATATCGAACTGCGCGTGGCCGGTGGCCGCCCGGTGCATGGTGTGGGTATCGATGAAAACATCACCACGGCCAGCTTCAAGGCATTGTTCAGCGCGCTGAATCGCTCGCTGAGCCAGCAGGAAGCCAAGGCGGCCTGAGCCGTACCGCAATGAATGAGAAAGCCCGCATCGTTTGATGCGGGCTTTTTTGTTGGCCTGTGCCGGCCTCTTCGCGGGTGAACCCGCTCCTACAGGGATCGCGCTGCACTTAGCATCTGTACAGTACCTGAGGGAGCGGGTTCACCCGCGAAAGGGCCGGTACAGGCGCTGCAAGATCTCCAGGCAAAAAAAAGGGGCGCCGACCAAGCGCCCCACAAGCCGTAAAGCACACAACAAATTCAGTTGGCGTCCAGCAGCGCCATCGCTTCCGCACTGCACGCTTCGATCCGCGCCCAGTCGCCGTTCTTGATCCAGCTGCTGTCGAGCATCCAGGTACCACCCACGCACATCACATTGGGCAACGCCATGTAGTTGCGCACGTTGGCCGGGTTCACCCCGCCCGTAGGGCAGAAACGAATATCGCCGAACGGGCCGCCAAAGGCCTTGATCGCCGCTACCCCGCCGCTGATCTCCGCCGGGAACAGCTTGAAGCGGCGGTAGCCCAGGGCGTAGCCCATCATGATTTCGGACGGCGTGCTGATGCCTGGCAGCAGCGGGATCTCGCTGTCCACACCAGCTTCGAGAATGTCTTGGGTAATGCCTGGCGTAACGACGAATTGCGCACCCGCAGCTTCAACCGCGGCGAACATGCCACGATCGAGCACGGTGCCGGCACCGACACAAAGCTCCGGGCGCTGCTCGCGCAACACCTGGATGGCCTTCAGGCCATATTGCGAGCGCAAGGTCACTTCCAGGGTACGGATACCGCCGGCGGCCAGGGCGTCAGCCAGCGGCAGGATGTCTTCCTCACGGGCGATGGTGATCACCGGCAGGATGCGCGCCTCTTTGCAAATGGCGTCGATCCGTGCGGCTTTGTCGGCCATCGAGAGCTTGGGCTGTGGGCGTTCGAGGGTGGTCATGACTGTGGATCCTTGGCTCATGGGCACCAGTAGATGTCCAGGGGGGCGTGAAGAAAAGCGCGTATCGGCATTTCGGAAAGGTCGGTGCCAGCCAGCGCGGCGCGCAGGGTAGCGAGTTTGCCCTGCCCTTGTAGGGACAGCGCGGTAAAGGCGGAACTGGCCAGCAGCGAGCGGGTCATCGAAAGGCGCTGGCGCGGTACGCTCGGTGCCAGCAAAGGCAGGCAGCGGCGTGGGTTGGCCAGGTCGAGGCCTGCTTCCAGGTTGGGACTGGCGGGGAACAGCGAAGCTGTATGGCCATCATCCCCCATGCCCAGCACCAGTACGTCAATTGGCGGCAGCTCGGCCAAGGCCTGATCGGCCTTGCCTGCAGCGGCATCAAGGTTCTCCGCCTGCTGGTAAAGACCAACGAAGCGGGCCTTGGCCGCCGCGCCCTTGAACAGGTGGCGCGCCAGCAGGCCGGCATTGCTGTCGGCATGCTCCACCGGCACCCAGCGCTCATCGGCCAGGCTGACGGTGACCTTGGCCCAGTCGAGGTTTTCGCTGGCCAGCTTCTCGAGAAACGGTACCGGGCTACGGCCGCCGGATAGCACCACGCAGGCCTGGCCCTTGGCGGCAATGGCTGCGCGCAGGCGCTCGGCCACGTCATGGGCCTGGGCTGCGGCCAGAGCCTTGGCATCCGCCAGCTCATGTACCGTCACAGTCGCTGGCAGTTTCAGTTCAGATATCCCCATACCACGCCCTCCCATCGCGTGTGATCAGTGCAATCGAGCTCATCGGCCCCCAGGAGCCTGCGGCGTACGGCTTGGGCGCATCGCCTGCGTTACGCCAGCCAGCAATCAGCTGGTCGCACCACTTCCAGGCATACTCGATTTCATCCTTGCGCACGAACAGGTTCTGGTTACCGCGCATCACTTCGAGCAACAGCCGCTCGTAGGCATCCGGGATCCTTGCACTGCGCCAGGTATCGGAGAAATTCAGCTGCAACGGGCCGCTGCGCAGTTGCATGCCTTTATCCAGGCCCTGCTCCTTGGTCATAACCCGTAAAGAAATGCCTTCGTCCGGTTGCAGGCGGATGATCAGCTTGTTACCGATTTGCAAACGCTGTTCCGGAGCGAAGATGTAGTGAGGCGTTTCCTTGAAGTGGATGACGATCTGCGACAGTTTCTGCGGCATGCGCTTGCCGGTACGCAGGTAGAACGGCACCCCCGACCAGCGCCAGTTGCGGATGTCGGCACGCAGTGCGACGAAGGTTTCGGTGTCGCTCTGGGCGTTGGCGTTGTCTTCTTCCAGGTAACCGGGCACAGGTTTGCCATCGCTGTAGCCGGCGATGTACTGGCCGCGCACCACACGGGTGCTCAGCCCTTCGCCGGTGATCGGTGCCAGGGCCTTGAGTACCTTGACCTTCTCGTCACGGATGGCGTCGGCCGACAGTTCGCTGGGCGGGTCCATGGCGATCAGGCACAGCAGCTGCAGCAGGTGGTTCTGGATCATGTCGCGCAGCTGGCCGGCCTTGTCGAAGTAGCCCCAGCGGCCTTCGATACCGACCTTCTCGGCGACGGTGATCTCCACATGGGAGATGGAATTCTGGTTCCACTGGGTTTCGAACAGGCTGTTGGCGAAACGCAGGGCGATCAGGTTCTGCACTGTTTCCTTGCCCAGGTAGTGGTCGATGCGGTAGACCCGGCTCTCTGGGAAGAACCGAGCCACAGCATCATTGACCCGGCGCGACGACTCCAGGTCGTGGCCAATGGGCTTCTCCAGCACCACTCGGGTGCGTGCGGCCAGCCCGGCCTTGTCGAGGTTTTCGCAGATGGCCCCGTACACCGCCGCAGCGGTGGCGAAGTAGGCAATCAGCGGCAGCTCGTCCGGCAACTGCTCGGCCAGGGCCTGATAGCCCTCGGGCTGGAGGAAATCCAGGTGCTGGTAGCTCAGCCTGGCGAGGAAACGGCCCAGTGCGGCGGGCTCGATATCGGCCTCGGGCACATGCCGGCGCAGGTGCGCCTCGATGCTGTCCAGGTGACCCTGCGCGCTACCGGCCTCGCGGGCCAACGCCAGCAGGCGGGTTTCCGGGTGCAGCAGGTTGGCCCGGTCGAGCTGATAGAGGGCAGGAAACAGCTTGCGCAATGCCAGGTCGCCTAAGGCGCCAAACAGGGCAAAGGTGCAAGGTTCGACACTGATCGCAGCCATGATGTTGGTTCTTTCCTAAAGTTGGTCTAGGAATACCGCTTTCACATACGGTTTTCAAGGGATAATGTAGTAAAAACCACAACATTACACACAAGTGTTACAGACAAGTGGTACGTCAACCGCGCCGACAGTACGATAGACGACCGTGCAAAAAGCCTGCTGCTCCAACAGCCGGCTGTCTTCCCGACCCAAGGACACACCCATGGACCGCGCGCGAAACCTCCTGGAACAGATCCAGGGCCGCCTCGACGAGCTGAACAAGGCCGAACGCAAAGTCGCCGAAGTCATCCTGCTCAATCCGCAACAAGCCACCCGTTTCAGCATCGCTGCGCTGGCCCAGGCGGCCAAGGTCAGCGAACCGACCGTCAACCGCTTCTGCCGCTCATTCGGCGTCAGCGGCTACCCCGAGCTCAAGCTGCAGCTAGCGCAGAGCCTGGCCAGCGGCGCCGCCTACGTCAGCCGCGCGGTGGAGGCTGACGATGACCCGGCAGCCTACACCCAGAAGATCTTCGCCAGTGCCATCGCCTCGCTCGACAGCGCCTGCCAGCAGCTCGACCCGCAACAGGTCAGCCGTGCCGTGGACATGATGATCCAGGCCCGGCAGATCCACTTCTTCGGCCTGGGCGCCTCGGCCCCGGTGGCGCTGGACGCCCAGCACAAGTTCTTCCGCTTCAACCTGGCAGTATCGGCCCACGCCGACGTGCTGATGCAGCGCATGCTGGCCTCGGTGGCGCACACCGGCGACCTGTTCGTGATCATCTCCTACACCGGGCGCACCCGCGAACTGGTCGAGGTGGCCCGCCTGGCCCGGGAAAACGGCGCCTCGGTACTGGGCCTGACCGCTGCCGGTTCGCCACTGGCCAATGCCTGCAGCCTGAGCCTGCACATTCCGCTGCCGGAAGACACCGACATCTACATGCCGATGACCTCGCGGATCATCCAGCTGACCGTGCTCGATGTGCTGGCCACCGGCATGACCCTGCGTCGCGGCGTGGACTTCCAGCCTCACCTGCGCAAGATCAAGGAAAGCCTCAACGCCAGCCGCTACCCGATCGAGGACGACGAGCTCAACTGAGCCGGTGTGCCTGCAGGCGCAGGTGTGCACGCTGCCCCGGCGCCAGGCTCAGGCCCTCGCCACTGCCGCTGGCGGCCTCGACACAGACGAAGCGCTGGCATTCACGCCCGGTCACGCCCATCAGCGGGCGGTTGCCCGGGTGCCACACCACCGTGTCGTCGCTGTCACCGGTATCGATGCACAGCTCGCGCTGCCAGGCCGGGTCCTGCAATTGCACCCGCGGCGTGCCGGGGTAGACCTTCTGGCAACCGCCCTTGAGCTTCAGCGCGCCATCTTCACGGCAGGCCTGGCGGTTCAGACGGTCGTAGCCTTCGATATCCTCCAGCCCGGACAGCGCTATCTCGGACACGTCACTGATGCGCCAGTAGGCCAGCAGGGCATGGCTCAGCTGACAGGGTTCGCTGTCCTGGTGCTCGGTGCTCAGGCTCAGCTCCATGCGGCTACCCAACCGGGCATGAAGGTCGACCTGCCAGTCGCACAGGTCCAGCCGCCATTTCAGGGTTACGCCCTCCTCGTCCTCACGGCTGTCCACCAGCTTCCAGTCGAGCAGGCGCGCCCAGCCATGGGCGGGCCACAAGTCCTCGCTGGGGTGGCGGCCATACCATGGCCAGCACACCGGCACGCCACCGCGGATCGCCCCCACCTGCGGCCACTGCTCGGCGCACCACAGCCAGGGCCGTTCACCCGCTGGTTGAAAATGCAGCAGTTGCGCACCCTGGCGGCTGAACACCGCCTGACAACGGGGATGGTCGATGATCAGCACATCGCGCTGCTGGTAACGCTCCCACTCGAATGTCGGCCGGGGCCGCTGCGAGGTGAAGAAGCGATGGAGCGGATGTTCGGGCATGGTTCAGAGCTCTTGTTGTTTGAGATAGCGCTGTCTCGGCCTATCCCCGACAACCACTGAAGACCAGTGGTTGCCGGGTACCGAAGTGGATTGGCGTAAATTTACAACAATTGCTCTCAGAATGACGACTGAATCTTCAACCCTGCGACCAGCGCGTTGTCCACCTCATCCACGCCGCCGGGGCTCTTGATGTACTGCAGGTTGGGCCGCACGGTCAGCCAGTTGGTGACGTGGAAGCCGTAGTAGAGCTCGGCGTTGTACTCGGTACGCTGCAGCGGCACGAAGCCTGGGTTGTCGTAATCGCTGATGCCGCTCTGGGCGTTGAGCAGTTCGGCGCGTTTCTTCACATCGTCATTCACATGAATGCGCGCCACGCCGAAGCCGATATCGTCCTTGGGCCGGGCGTCGAATGCGCCTTTGTAGACCAAGCCCAGTTGCTGATAGTTGTCGACGACGTTGGTGGCCTTGTCGTGCACGGTGAAGTTGGCGAACAGGCTCAGGCCACGGTTTACATCGCCGCCATGGGCAGTGACCTGCTGCTGTGCCACCACCCACCAGCCATGCTTGCTGGAGTGCGACTTGAAGGCCTCGCCCGTCAGCGCCTGCGGGTTGCCGTTGACGTCATCGAACACATCGTCGGCCTTGGCCGTGCTGTAGTAATAACCCAGGCGGTACTCGCCCGGCAGGCCATTGACCTTGGGTGACCACACCGCTTCCACCGGCAGGATCGCGCCTTTGGTGCCGCTGCCACTGAGCTTGAAGCCGTTGCCGGTCTCCAGGTTGGAAGGGTTCTGCTCGAAGGCACCGACCTGAACGAAGAATTCCGGAGTGATGTTGTATTTCACCCGCAGCGCCCACTGGCTGACCGGCCAGTTGTACCAGATGCCGCCAACCCAGTTGCCCACCTGCGAGCCGCAGAAGGCCAGGTTCTGGAAGTCGCAGGGGAAACTGTTGAAGTCCTCGCCCTCGCCGAAGCGGCCGAATTTCACGTCCAGCGCACCGTCGAAGTACTTCTGCTTGACCCACATCTGGGTCAGGCGCCAGGTCTGGCCGCGGCCCCACACCTCCTGCACCGAGCTGAACTGCCCGGCGCGCGGGTCGCTGATGCGGTCGTTGGACAGGTTGCGGCCGCTGCGCTCGGTGATCGCCAGCTTGAACTCGGCGTCGTGCCAGCCAAAGATTTTCTGCAGGTCCAGGTGCGCGCCGAGGGCGAACTGGTCGCTGTAGCGCGCAGTCTTGTCGTCGTTGTATCCACCGTGCAGGTTACCGGCAACCTCGCCGACGTAATCGAGGGTGAAGTCATAGCCCTTTTCCAGCAACTCGGTGCGGGTGCCGCCCCAGTCGCCGGTCATCCACTTCGATTCGCTGGAGAAAGCTTCGGCAGCCTGAACGCTGCTGCCAACAGCCATCGCCAGTGGCGCGAGCAAGGCCAGCGAGCCCAATGTCCTGATGCGTTTGCGCTGTTCCATCCCTTTGCGTCCTCTTTTTCTTATTTGATGGTGTAGACGAGTTATCGGCCCTTGAAGTGCGCCACGTTGTCTTTCATGGTTGCAGCAGTGGTGGCCAGGTGCAGGCGCTCGCCGCTGGCGGCGTCGAACAGCAGCACCCGGGCTGGGTCGAATTGCAGGTTCAGGTTATCGCCGACCCGGCACGCCACATCCGGCGCCAGGCGGCAGCAGACCTTGGTCTGGTTGAGGGTGACGAATACCAGCAGGTCTGGCCCGGTGGGCTCGGTCACCTGCACCTCGGCGCGAATGCCGGGCAGGCCATTGCCCTCGGCTGCGCCCAGGGCAATCTGCTCGGGGCGGATGCCGAGGATCACCTCGCGGCCATCCATCTCGTCCGCGGCCATTCCCAAGGGCAGCTCGCAACGCGCCTGGCCGCTGTCGAGCACGGCCAGCAGGCGCCCGTCCTGTTGCGTGAGGCGCACCGGGATGAAATTCATCGGCGGCGAGCCGATGAAGCTGGCGACGAACTGGTTGGCCGGATCGTTGTAGATTTGCTGCGGGGTGCCGAACTGCTGGATGATGCCGTCCTTCATCACCGCCACCTTGTCGCCCAGGGTCATGGCCTCGATCTGGTCATGGGTGACGTACACGGTGGTGGTCTTCAGGCGCTGGTGCATCAGCTTCATTTCGGTGCGCATCTCGACGCGCAACTTGGCATCGAGGTTGGACAGCGGTTCATCGAACAGGTAGATCTTCGGCCGCCGTGCCAGCGCCCGGCCCATGGCCACGCGCTGTTGCTGGCCACCGGACAGCTGCGCCGGCTTGCGTGCCAGCAAGTGCTCGATCTGCAACAGCTTGGCCACCCTCGCCACTTCCTCGTCGATTGCAGCTTGCGGCAGCTTGCGGATCTTCAGGCCGAACTCGATGTTCTCGCGCACGCTCATGGTCGGGTACAGCGCGTAGGACTGAAACACCATGGCGATGTCGCGGTCCTTGGGGCTCATGCCGCTGACGTCCTGCTGGTCGATGAGTATCGCGCCGCCGGTGATCTGCTCCAGCCCGGCGATGCAGTTCATCAAGGTCGACTTGCCGCAGCCCGAGGGGCCGACCAGGATCAGGAACTCGCCATCCTTGATCGACAGCTGGATGTCCTTGAGGGTGTCCGGCAAACCGCTGCCGTAGGTCTTGTTCACATTGCGAAGTTCGAGCGTTGCCATGACTTACCCCTTTACCGCGCCAGCAGTCAGCCCGCGGACGAAATATTTGCCTGCCACCACGTAGACCAGCAGGGTTGGCAGGCCGGCGATCATCGCCGCCGCCATGTCGACGTTGTATTCCTTGGCCCCGGTGCTGGTATTGACCAGGTTGTTCAGGGCCACGGTAATCGGTTGCGAATCGCCGCTGGAGAACACCACGCCGAACAGGAAGTCGTTCCAGATCTGGGTGAACTGCCAGATCAGGCAGACCATGATGATCGGCGTGGACATCGGCAGGATGATGCGGCGGAAGATGGTGAAGAACCCGGCACCGTCCAGACGCGCGGCCTTGACCAGCGCATCGGGGATGCTTACGTAGAAGTTGCGGAAGAACAGCGTGGTGAAGGCCAGGCCGTAGACCACGTGTACCAGCACCAGGCCGGTCGTGGTGCTGGCCAGGCCGAGCTTGCCGAGGGTGAACGAGGCCGGCAGCAGTACAGTCTGGAACGGCAGGAAGCAGCCGAACAGCAGCAGGCCGAAGAACAGCTGCGAACCGCGGAAGCGCCACATCGACAGCACATAGCCGTTCAGCGCGCCGATGGCAGTGGAGATCAGCACCGCTGGCACGGTGATCATGATCGAATTCCAGAAGTAACCGCTGACCGTGCTCCAGGCCTTGACCCAACCGATGCCGGTAAATACTGCCGGCCAGCTCAGCAGGTTGCCGGTGCTGATGTCTTCCGGGGTCTTGAAGCTGGTCAGCAGCATCACCACCAGCGGTACCAGGTACAGCAGCACCGCCAGCAACAGCACGGCGTGGATGGCGATGCGGCTCGGGCTCAGCACCGCTTTGTCGAGAGGGCTATGCATGGCGTTTGCTCCGCAGCTCCGAGTACAGGTAAGGCACGAGGATCGCCAGGATCGCCCCGAGCATCAGGATGGCGCTGGCCGAGCCCATGCCCATCTGGCCGCGACTGAAGGTGAACGAATACATGAACATCGCCGGCAGGTCGGACGAGTAGCCTGGGCCGCCGGCAGTCATGGCCGCCACCAGGTCGAAGCTCTTGATGGCAATGTGCGCGAGGATCATCAGCGAGCTGAAGAACACCGGGCGCAGACTGGGCAGTACCACGCGCCAGTAGATGCGCGGCAGGCTGGCGCCGTCGATCTGCGCGGCACGGATGATCGACGGGTCGACGCCACGCAGGCCGGCAAGGAACATTGCCATGATGAAACCCGAGGCCTGCCACACGGCGGCGATCACCAGGCAGTACACCACCCGGTCGGGATCGATCAGCCAGTCCAGGCGAAAGCCCTCCCAGCCCCAGTCACGCAGCAGCTTGTCCAGGCCCATGCCGGGGTTGAGCAGCCACTTCCAGGCGGTACCGGTGACGATCATCGACAGCGCCATGGGGTACAGGTAGATGGTGCGGATGAAACCTTCGCGACGGATGCGCTGGTCCAGCAAGACCGCCAGCACTACGCCGATGACCAGGCTGATGGCGATGAACAGGCCGCCGAACAGCAGCAGGTTCTTGCTTGCCACCCACCAGCGGTCGTTGTCGAACAGCCGGGCGTATTGCGCCAGGCCGGCCCATTTGTAGGTCGGCAGGAAGGTCGAGGTGGTGAAGGACAGAACGAAGGTCCAGAGGATGTAGCCGTAGAAGCCCACCAGGATGATGAACATACTAGGCGCCAGCACCAGCTTGGGCAGCCAGCGCTGTAGCGCGTCCAGGGGTGAGGCCCGCAGTTGGGCGGTTGCTGTGGTCATGGTTCACCTCAAAGGCACAACGGCCCGCTTTTGTGGGAGCGGCCTTGTGTCGCGAAAGGGCTGCGAAGCAGCCCCGGGGGCCTGATGAACGAAACTGTTCTGGAAGGACTGCGCTGCCTGGTTCTGGGACCGCTTTGCGGTCCTTTTCGCGACGCAAGGCCGCTCCCACAGTCAGGCTGCGTTAGCCTCCGAGCTGCTTACTGGGCAGCCTTGATCGCCGCCGCCAGCTTCTTCGCCGCATCGGCCGGTTCGGCCTTGGGGTCGTTGATGTAGTTGGTCACCACATCGAAGAACGCGCCCTGCACGGCCAGCGTGGTGGCCATGTTGTGCGCCATGCTCGGCTGCAGGCCGCCATTTTTGGCATCGGCCAGGAAGTCCTTGGCAGAGGTCTGCGCGCAGGCGTCGAAACCATACTTGCCCATGTCGGCCAGCATGTCGTTGCGCACCGGGATCGAGCCTTTGTTGCTGCTGAAGACCTTCTGGAAGTCCTCACCCAGCACCTTGCGGGCAATGTCCTGCTGGCCGGCAGACGTGCCGGCGTCGTTCTGCTTGAATACCACCAGCGAGTCGATGTTGTACAGGAAGGCCTTTTCGGTGCCGGGGAACGGCACACACTGGTAGTCCTTGCCGGCGGTCTTCTTCGCCAGGGTCCATTCGCTCTTGGCCCAGTCGCCCATGATCTGCATGCCGGCCTTGCCGTTGATGACCTTGGCCGCTTCCAGGTTCCAGTCCTGGCCTTTGCCATCCGGGTCCATGTAGGTGGCGACCTTTTTCAGTTCGGTCAGCGCCTTGACCATCTGCGGGCCGGTCAGGGCCGTGCTGTCGAGGTCGACCAGGGCCTTCTTGTAGCCATCGGCCCCCATCACCGCCAGCACCACGCTTTCGAACACGGTGCTGTCCTGCCACGGCTGGCCGCCATGGGCGAGCGGGATGAAGCCGGCGGCCCTGAGCTTGTCGGCGGCGGCGTAGAATTCGTCGAGGGTGGCTGGCGCCTTGTCGATCCCGGCCTTCTTGAAGACCTCGGGATTGATCCACAGCCAGTTGATGCGGTGGATGTTCACCGGCACGGCGACATAGTCACCGTCGTACTTGACGGTATCCGCGACCTTCTTGTCGAGCAGTGAGTCCCACTTTTCTTCCTTGGCCACATCCTTGAGCACATCGGCGTCGAGCAGGCCGGTGGCAGCCCAGTCCTGGATGTCCGGGCCCTTGATCTGCGCGACACCCGGCGGGTTGCCGGCCACGGCGCGGCTCTTGAGCACGGTCATGGCGGTGGCACCACCACCACCGGCGACGGCGCCGTCCTTCCAGGTGAAGCCATCTTTTTCGACCTGGGCCTTGAGCACATCGACCGCCGCTTTTTCACCACCGGAGGTCCACCAGTGCACGACCTCGACACTGCCTTTGGCATCGGCAGCCAAGGCACTCAGCGGGAACAAGGAGGCCAGTGAGATTGCGGCAGCGAGACGGAGCGTGGAATTCATCGAAGCACCTTTCTTGTTGTTATGCCGTGCAAGTCGATCGCTTGCGTTGCATGAAGTCTAAACAGCGTGCTCGCCTCGCCAGGTAACGAAGCGATGCGTGAATGTCATCGTTTGGTTACATTGCCGGCAAAGCTGCAGGCCAGGCTGGGTGCCAGTGGCAAGCCCGGCAGCAGCAGCGCCTGATAGGCATGGTAGAGGTCGGGTTTGCCTGGCCAGATGGTCGCGGCCGGCTGGTTGTGCGCATCGAGTTCGTGGTGCCAGCTGCCAGCGCCATGGTCGATGAAATGGTTGGCGATGAAGTCCCAGCAACGGCGGTACCACTGTTCGTAGTGCCTGTCGCCCGTGCGCTGCAACAGTGCTGCTGCGGCGGCGCAGGCTTCGGCATGTACCCAATGCAGGCGTGCGCGCACCACCGGGCGATCGTCCCAGTCCAGGGTGTAGACGAAACCGGGCGCGCCATCGACGTTCCAGGCCTGCTGGCAGGCTGTGTCGAATAATGCGCGGGCGCAGTCTGGCAGCCACCGCGGGGCTTGCAGGCCGGACCGTTCCAGGCTGGCCTCCAGGTGAAGCAGCAAGCGCGCCCACTCCAGGGCATGCCCGGGCGTGGAGCCATAAGGCCGAAAGTGGTCTGCCGGGTGCGCCTGGTTGTAGTGCGGCAGCGGCTGCCAGAGGGCGTCGAAATGCTCGATGACCCGGTAGCCGTTGGCGGCGGCATGGGTATGGATGATGCGTTCGGCGATGCGCAAGGCACGTTGCAGCCACAGGTTGTCGCCAGTTACGTCTGCCAGGGCCAGGAAGGCCTCGACCGCATGCATGTTGCTGTTGGCACCACGGTACTGCTCGGGCAGCTGCCAGGCGCGGGAGAAGGCTTCCCGCAGGGCACCCTCCTCTTCGCTCCAGAAATGCGCTTCGAGCACCTGCACCGCGTCTGCCAGCAGGGCTGGTGCACCACCAGCACCTGCCATTACCGCCGAGCTGGCGGCCAGGGCGACAAAGGCATGCAGGTAAGCCGCCTTGCCGCTGTCGTCATGGCCACCGGGGTGGGCGAACCAGCCGCCGTAGGTGGCATCCTGCAGCGCGCCACGCAGTGCGGCCACGCCGTGTTCGGCATAGGCCAGGTAGCCGGGCACCCCTTGCAGGTGGGCCAGGGCAAAACAGTGGGTCATGCGGGTGGTGATGAGGGTTTCGGCGCGGGCACCGGGGGCAAGCAGGCCTGCGGCGTCGAGGCTACCGAAGCCACCGGGCAGTTTCGAAGCCGTGGCGAAGGCCAGCAGGCGTTGCCCTTCTGCCATGCGCCAGGCGTTGTGGGCCGGGGCGTCGAGCCAGCGGGTGGAAGCCAGGTTGGAGGTGCTCATGGGCCAGCTTGATCCTTGCCAGTCGTCTGCGAATTCTAGTGAGCGGGCCTGGATGGGAATGTCACCAAGGAGGGTGGCTTTGTCACCAGCCAGTGACATTTGTGTTGCCTGTGCCGGCCTCTTCGCGGGTAAACCCGCTCCTACAAGTTTTTGCGTTAGCCTCGGAGTCTGTATGGACCTGTGAGGTCTTTGTGGGAGCGGGTTTACCCGCGAAGGGGCCGGTAGAGGCAATACAACCCTTCAGTCCATGCCCCGCGGCAGATACAAGGTCACCCGCAACCCGCCCTCACGCAGGTTCAGCAAGCTCACCTCCCCGCCATGGCTATGGGCAATGTTGCGCGCAATCCCCAACCCCAGCCCGTACCCCTGCTGCTGCCCGGCCAGACGGAAGTGCGGCTCGAACACCTGCTCCAGCTGCTGCTGCGGCACCCCCGGCCCCTGGTCATCCACCTGCAGGACAAACCCCTCGGCATTGTCGATGATGCGCAACCGTGCCCGCTCGCCGTACTTGATGGCATTGTCGATCAGGTTGCCGATGCAGCGCCGCAACGCCAGCGGCTTGCCCGGGTACGGCGCCAGCGCCCGGCCTTCGAGCGTTATGCGGCCATCGCCGAGGTAAGGCTCGGCCAGGATTTCCAGCACCTGGTTGAGGTCGACCGGCTCGATGTTCTCGTGGATGTCGGTGTCCTTCACGCACTGCAACGCGCCTTTGACCAGCAGTTCCAGCTCGTCCAGATCCTGGCTGAACTTGGCCTGCAGGCGCTCGTCCTCCAGCAGCTCGACGCGCAGGCGCAAGCGGGTGATCGGTGTGCGCAGGTCGTGGGAAATGGCGCTGAACAGCTGGCTGCGCTCGGTCAGGTAGCGGCTGATGCGCTCGCGCATGCTGTTGAACGCACGCCCCACCTCGACCACCTCGCTGCCACCGCCTTCGGCCACCGGCGCTACATCGGCGCCCAGCGACATCTCCCGCGCAGCCCGCGCCAGGCGCTTGAGCGGCCAGCTTTGCCAGTGCACCAGCAAGCCGATGAACAACAGCAGCAAGGCCGTGGTCAGCACGATGAAGCCGATCTGTTGACGCGGCAGGCGCTCGGCCTCCAGGCTGGTGTAGGGTTCGGGCAGCAGCGAGGCGATGTACAGCCACTCACCCTCGCCCAGGCGGATCTGGGTTACCAGCACCGGCGGGTTGAGTGGCTCCAGGGTCAGCGAGTAATGCGCCCAGGACCGTGGCAGTTCGTCGAGCTTCAGCCCGCTGTTGAAGATACGCAGGTCGTCCGGCCCCACGAACTCCACGGAAATTTCCATCTGCGAACCCAGGCGCTCATGCAGCACTTGCTGGAACACATCGATCACCGCCTGCTTGCGCGGGGTAACGGGCAGTAGCGGCATGTCCAGCGGTTTGGCGTTGAGGGACACGAAAAAGCGCGTGCCGCCCATGCTGCGCAGCTGGTCGAGGACCATCGGCCGGTAGGCCACCGGCAACGAGCGGAAGTAGCTGACACTGGCACTCATCGAATGAGCCAGGCTGCTGGCGCTGGCACGCAGGCCCTGCAACTGGCTGGCGCGCAATTGGGCAACCCAGATGACGCTCGACAACCCCTGGGCCAGCAGCACTACCAGCAGAGTCAGCAGCAGCATGCGCCCCAGTAGCGAACGCGGCAGCAGACGCCAGCGCCGCTCAGGGCGCATTGCAGACATGGGCAGCCAACAGGTAACCGCTGCCGCGTACGGTGCGGATCAGCCGGGGTGGTTTGTCGGTATCGCGCAGGCGATGGCGCAGGCGGCTGACCGCCATGTCGACGATGCGGTCCAGCGGCATCGGCTCGCGACCACGGGTGGCGTTGCCGATGGTGTCGCGGTCGAGGATCTGCTGTGGGTGGTCGAGGAACAGCTTGAGCAGGGCGAAGTCGGCGCCGGAGAGAATCACTTCCTCACCGTCGCGATGGAACAGGCGGTGGCTGACCGTGTCCAGGCGCCAGTCGTCGAAGGCCAGCACCGCACTGCCCGGCGCCGCCTGGCCGAACTCGGCGCGGCGCAGCAGGGCCTTGATCCGCGCTTGCAGTTCGCGGGGGCTGAATGGCTTGCCCAGGTAGTCGTCGGCGCCCAGCTCCAGGCCGATGACCCGGTCGGTTTCGTCGGAGCTGGCGGTGAGCATGATGATCGGTACCCGTGCCTGTCGCGGGTGCTGGCGTACCCAGCGGCACAAGCTGAAGCCGTCTTCGTCGGGCAGCATGACATCGAGGATGACCAGGTCGCAGGGGGTGGTTTCCAGCGCGCGGCGAAAGCCCTTTCCGTCGGCTTCGGCATGCACCTGGAAGCCGGAGCGGCTCAGGTAGGTTTGCAGCAGTTCGCGGATTTCCTGGTCGTCGTCGACCATCAGGATTGATTTGCCGGCAGTGCTCAAGGTGGTCCGTCCTTTTGTTAGTTACAGGTCTTTGTTGCCTGTTTTTATTGGGGCCGCTTTGCGGCCCCAGTCAGTGAACCTGCGCCTGTTGCAAAGCCACCCCGGCCCCCAGCAACCCGGAAAACTCCGCCGTCACCAGCCAAACCGGCACGCCAGCGAAATAGCCACTCATGCAGCCCTTGTCGGAAAAACTCGCGGCAAACCCGCTGCGCAGGAACAGCTCGGCAAAGCGCGGGATCACGCCGCCGACAATATAGACCCCACCCCGTGCGCCCAGCGTCAGAACATTGTTACCAGCGACTCGGCCGAGGAACCGGCAGAACTGCTCGATCACCGCCAGCGCCCGCGGCTCGCCGCCGAGCGCGGCATCGGTGATCTGTGCCGGGGTCTTGTGTCGGGGTGTGTCGCCGTCCAGCGCGCAAATTGCCTGGTACAGGCGCAGCAGGCCACCGCCACTGAGCACGGTCTCGGCGCTGACATGGCCGATCTGCCCGTGAATCTGTTGGTGAATCGCCGCTTCGCGGGCATTGCCCACCGGCAGGTCGACGTGCCCGCCCTCTCCCGGCAAGGCATGCCAGTGCTGTTCGCCCAGGCGCAATAACGCGCCAACGCCCAGCCCGGTACCCGGGCCAATGACCAATGCCGGCCGAGACAGGTCCGCCTGGCCTGGGCATACTTCGCGGAATTCGCCGGGGCGCAGGCGGGTCATGCCCAGCGCCATAGCGGTAAAATCGTTGATCAGCAGCAGCCGCTCGACCTGCAATGTCTGGCAGAAGGCCACGCGGCTGAGGCGCCAGTGGTTGTTGGTGAAGCGGAACTCATCGCCATCGACCGGCCCGGCCACCGCCAGGCAGGCAGCAGTCACGCCGCCGCGGGGAATGCCCAAGCCTTCGAGGTAAGCCTCGATGGCCTGTTCCGGGCTGGTGTAGTCCTCGGTGGCAAATACCTTCACTTCATGCAGCTGGTTGTCACGCCACAACGCAAAACGGGCATTGGTGCCGCCGATGTCGCCAACCAGCAGGTCCTTCATTTGAGGTTCTCCAGGGCCGAGGTGAACGCACTGGCGCCCTGCTCTGCCGGGCTGAACGCCATGCGCATGAAGCCGAACAGCTCGCGCCCGCAGCCCAGGTCGTTGCCCTGTGGCGCTGGCGGCAGGTCGCGGCTGGCCAATTCTTCAGCCGACACCATTACCCGCAGCGTGCCTTCGACACCATCGACCCGCACAATATCACCATCGCGCACCCGTGCCAGCGGGCCGCCGTCATAAGCCTCGGGGCAAACGTGAATGGCCGCCGGGATCTTGCCCGAGGCACCGGACATGCGACCGTCGGTGACCAGCGCCACCTTGAAGCCACGGTCCTGCAGCACGCCGAGGAATGGTGTGAGCTTGTGCAGCTCCGGCATGCCGTTGCAGCGCGGGCCCTGGAAGCGCACCACGGCGACGAAGTCACGCTCCAGCTCGCCGGCCTTGAACGCATCGGCCAGCGACTGCTGGTCGTGGAACACCCGCGCCGGGGCCTCGACCACCTGGTGCTCGGGGGCAACAGCGGACACCTTCATCACGCCGCGGCCGAGGTTGCCCTCCATCACCCGCAGGCCGCCTTCGGCCGAGAACGGCCGCGCCACCGGGCGCAGGATGCTTTCGTCCAGGCTGTGCTGCGGCCCTTCGCGCCACACCAGCTTGCCGTTGTCGAGGAACGGCTCCTGGGTGTAGCGGCGCAGGCCATGGCCGGCCACGGTGTTGACATCTTCGTGCAGCAGCCCGGCATCGAGCAGCTCGCGGATCAGGAAGGCCATGCCGCCAGCGGCCTGGAAGTGGTTGATGTCGGCCTTGCCGTTGGGGTAGACGTGGGACAGGGTCGGCACCACCTCGGACAGGTCGGCCATGTCCTGCCAGGTCAGCTGGATACCCGCAGCCTGGGCAATCGCCGGGATGTGCAGGGTATGGTTGGTCGAGCCGCCGGTGGCATGCAGGGCGACGATGGAGTTGACCAACGCCTTCTCGTCGACGATTTCACCCAGCGGCATGAAGCTGCCGCTGGCCTTGGTCATGCGCGTGACCTGCTGCGCGGCCTCGGCGGTGAGCGCGTCGCGCAGCGGTGTGTACGGGTTGACGAACGAGGCGCCCGGCAGGTGCAGGCCCATCACCTCCATCACCAACTGGTTGGTATTGGCAGTGCCGTAGAAGGTGCAGGTGCCAGGACTGTGGTAGGACTTCATCTCCGACTCCAGCAGCTCTTCGCGGCTGGCCTTGCCTTCGGCGTAGCGCTGGCGCACATCGGCCTTCTGCTTGTTGGAAATGCCGGAGACCATCGGCCCGCCCGGAACGAAGATGGTCGGCAGGTGGCCGAAGCGCAGCGCCCCCATCATCAGGCCGGGAACGATCTTGTCGCAGATGCCCAGCATCAGCGCGGCGTCGAACATGTTGTGCGACAGGGCCACGGCAGTGGACATGGCGATCACTTCGCGGCTGGCGATGGCCAGCTCCATGCCCGGCTCGCCCTGAGTCACGCCATCGCACATGGCTGGCACGCCACCGGCGAACTGGCCGACCGAGCCGACCTCACGCAAGGCCTGCTTGATCTGCTCGGGGAAGTGCTGATACGGCTGGTGCGCCGAAAGCATGTCGTTGTAGGCCGAGACGATGGCCACGTTGGCCGCGTTCATCAGGCGCAGGGTCTGCTTGTCGTCGCTGCCGCAACCGGCCACGCCATGGGCGAAGTTGGCGCACTGCAGGCTGGCACGCATGGGGCCGTCACTGGCCGCGCCGCGAATCAGTTGCAGGTAGCGTTCGCGGGTGGCACGGCTACGTTCGACCAGCCGCTGGGTAACCTCAAGGATGCGCGGATGCATGTACTGGACTCCAGGCTAATTGTAAGGGCGGTTTGCCGGGCATTTCCCCTCCAAACGATTGCGGCCTAGGCTCAAGGTAGAGGAGCCCGCTGCATCGGTGGAGGCACGTCGCCCAACCACTCGTTGTATATTTAAACAAAATACTGCCACTAAAAAGGCTTGTTTTCTATCGGCAGGTGAATAATCTTGTAATTCCAACAACAAAACCGTTTCAGTGAAGCTCCTTTGTGCCACAGCTTTCACTCGGACTGCCAGAGGTACTGCCATGACCCTACGCATCGCCATCAATGGATTCGGCCGCATCGGGCGCAACGTCCTGCGCGCACTGTATACCCAAGGCTACCGCCAGGACCTGCAGGTCGTCGCCATCAACGACCTGGGCGACAGCGCCATGAATGCCCACCTGCTCAAGTACGACAGCGTGCACGGTACTTTCGACGCCAGCGTCGAGGCCGACCACGAAAGCCTCACGGTCAATGGTGACCGTATCGCGGTCAGTGCCATCCGCAACCCGGCCGAACTGCCCTGGAAGGCCGAGGCGATCGACGTGGTGTTCGAATGCACCGGGCTGTTCACCGAGCGTGCCAAGGCCGCCGCCCACCTGGCTGCGGGGGCTGGCAAGGTGATTGTCTCGGCACCGGCCAAAGGCGCCGATGCCACCGTGGTGTACGGGGTCAACCATGACATCCTGCGGGCCTCGCACCAGATCATCTCCAATGCCTCCTGCACTACCAACTGCCTGGCACCGATTGCCCAGGTGCTGCACCGCGAGTTCGGCATCGAACAGGGCCTGATGACCACCATCCATGCCTATACCAACGATCAGGTGCTGACCGATGTGTACCACGGCGACCCGTATCGTGCGCGTTCGGCAACCCAGTCGATGATCCCGAGCAAGACCGGCGCTGCCGAGGCCGTGGGCCTGGTATTACCGGAGCTGGCCGGCAAGCTGACCGGCATGGCGGTACGGGTGCCGGTGATCAACGTGTCGCTGGTGGACCTCACGGTAAATCTCAAGCGCGAGGCCACGGCCGAACAGGTCAACCAGCTGTTCCTCGAGGCCAGCAAGCATTCCAGGGTATTTGGCTACAACGCCTTGCCGCTGGTTTCCTGCGATTTCAACCACAACCCGCTGTCGTCGATCTTCGATGCCAACCATACCCGGGCCAACGGGCGCATGCTCAAGGTGCTGGCCTGGTATGACAACGAGTGGGGGTTCTCCAACCGCATGCTGGATAACTGCCTGGCGTTGTGCCGCGCCGGCTGAGCATGACATGGCATTTTTACCGCCTGTGAGATCGAGCGCCGCCCGCGCGGCGCTTCGCAGCACAAGGCTGCTCCTACATCTGTTTCGGGCCAATTATTCCTGAGGCCAAGGCGCGCGGCCCCTTGGCTTTCACCTCGATATCGTGACGGACAAACAAGGCGGTCGCGTGCGTTGGCACAGGCGTGACTGGCCTGAAACAGATGTAGGAGCAGCCTTGTGCTGCGAAGCGCCGCGCGGGCGGCGCTCGATCTCACAGGCGCTGATAATGCCGCGGCGAGCGCCTCTGCGCCCAATACTCACAATCTTTACCTTTTCCTAACATTTCCAGGCTTGACCTCTCAGGCGGATGATAAGCATTATCATTAAACTTTCGTCGGCCAGGTCCCCCTGTGAGTCAGTCCCGGTTCAACTCTGTCTTCCTCGTCCAGCGTCTTACCCTGCTGCGCACCCTGCAACGCATGGTGGGCAACCCCAACACTGCCGAAGACCTGTTGCAGGAAACCTACCTGCGGGTTTCCCGCGCGCTCGGTGAGCGGCCCATAGGACACATCGAGCCGTTCGTCTTCCAGACCGCGCGCAACCTGGCCCTCGACCATCTGCGCGCGCGCCGGGTGCAATCGCGCATGCTGGTCGACGACGTGCCCGACGAGGTCCTGCACAGCGTGGCCGCGCCGGCCACCAGCAGCGAGGATGCGGCCCATGCCGAGCAGTTGCTCAAGCACCTGAGTATCAGCCTCAAACAGCTGAGCGAACGTCAGCAGCGCATCTTCATACTAAGCCGGCTGCATGGCGCCACCTACCTGGAAATCGCCAGACAACTGAATGTTTCGCCCAGCACGGTACAGAAGGAACTGAAACTGATCATGGCGATCTGCATGGGTGTCGCCGACCGCCTCAAGTGAGGCAACCCAAAGCCCTTGCCACACCCCGCCTCAGCCTTGATCATTCGAAAAAAACCATTCAAGGATTCACCGTGACCGACAGCCCTGCCCCTCGCCCGTCACCCGCCGGGCCCAGCGCCCGTGCTCGTGCCATGGACGAGGCGCTGGACTGGCTGGTACGCCTGCAATGCGCCGACGCCGAGGACACCCAGGCCTTCGAAGCCTGGCTGAGCGCAGCGCCGGAAAATGCCGAGGCCTATGTCGAGGCAGAAGCATTGTGGAACGGCGCACCGCTGCACCAGGTGGCCGTGCAGATGCATCGGCAACAGCGCCGCTCGTGGCGCGGGCGCCTGCGCAGCCACTGGAAACCCCTGGCCACGGCAGCGCTGCTGCTGGTCGGGCTGTTCACCCTCGGCAACCTGCCCATGCGCCTGCAGGCCGACCACCTGACAGTGGTGGGAGAACGCCAGCGCCTGCAGCTGGAAGACGGGGCGAAAGTGCTGCTCAACACCAATTCGGCATTTGCCAGCGAGCAGCGTGATGGTCTCCAGGTCGCCCGCCTGCTGCAGGGTGAGGCCTATTTTCAAGTCCCCGAGGGCGCGCTGCTGCCACTGGAAGTGCAGGCCGGGCCGTTGCGCGCACAGGTGCGCGACACCGACTTTGCCGTGCGCTACCTCGACGGCGAGGCACAGGTGCGGGTGCAGCGCGGCGATGTCGACCTGCAGGGGGCCCGCGACCAGCGCATCCGCCTGAGCGCCGGCGACAGCATCAGCGTCGGCCCCCAGGGGTTCGGCCAGCGCCAACGCCCCGACATGCACAAGGACCTGGCCTGGGTCGACGGCCGCCTGGTGTTCGAGAACTGCCCGCTGAGCCAGGTGCTGGCCGAGGTGCAGCGCTACTACCCGGGCTGGATCATCAACCGCAATGCGCAGCTGGAAGACATGGCGGTCACCGGCAACTACCGCCTTGACCAACCGCTGGAAACCCTGCGTGCGCTGGCCCACATCACCTCGGCACAGCTGCATGAGTACCCGGCGCTGGTTATCCTGAACTGATCTTTTGCCTGTCTCGGCCTCATCGCCGGCAAGCCAGCTCCCACCCCGACCGCATTGGCCTCAAGCAATGCGATGTCCCTGTGGGAGATTACCCAGCCCTTTTGGGCTGCGCTGGCGCGCAGAGAACAAATATCGCTCGTCTGACGCGGCCTTTGTAGGAGCAGCCTTGTGCTGCGAAGAGGCCGGTACAAGCAACAGACAGGCTTTGTCAGTACCGGCCTCTTCGCAGCACAAGGCTGCTCCTACAGAACCTCGCCGAACCAATGAGTCATGTGTTGTTCTATGAGAGCTGGCTTGCCGGCGATGAGGCCCGTGCAGGCAGCACATGATCATGGCCCCCTGAATTTATTTTTACGCAGTCACGCTACCCCGCCCGTCTCGTTATAGCCAATGCAACTGATTCTCGTTTGAAAGCGAGGACAGCCATCACCTATAACAGTCCGCGCGTCAGGGAGCGCTTCCGATGTCCACAGGTCCTACCCGCCCCTCCAACCTTCCTCGCCATGGAGGGCAACTGTCCCTCCTGAGCCTTTCCCTACTGAACCTCGCCCTGCTCGCCAGCGGCGCCATCAGCCTGCCGGCACTGGCCGCCGAACCGGCACAGGCCAGCAGCCCGCGCATGGGCGACTACCGCTTCAGCATCGGCCAGCAGCCGCTGGTTTCGGCCATCAATGCTTTCAGCCAGGTCACCGGCTGGCAGGTCGGCTTCAGCGCCGAACTGGCCGACGGCGTGGCATCACCAGGGGTGCAGGGTTCGCTACCGCCGGAAGCCGCGCTCAAGCGCCTGCTGCACGGCACCGGCCTGGGCTTTCGCAAGATCAGCAACGGCAATGTGGTGCTCGAACGCCAGGCCAGCGCCAATGTGATTGCCCTGCAGCAGGTGACCGTCAGCGCCACCCGCAGCGCCCAGGACGTCAGCCAGGTGCCGAGCACCGTCAGCGTGCAGACCCGCGAGCAACTGGACCGGCAGAACGTGAACAACATCCAGGACCTGGTGCGCTACGAACCAGGTGTGTCGGTAGCCGGCACCGGCCAGCGCAGCGGCCTGAACGGCTACAACATCCGTGGTATCGATGGCGAGCGCATCCTCACCCAGGTGGACGGCGTGTCGATCCCCGACAGCTTCTTCTTCGGCCCCTACGCCCAGACCCAGCGCAACTACGTTGACCCGGAGATCGTCAAGCGTGTGGAAATCCTCCGCGGCCCGGCCTCGGTGCTGTATGGCAGCAACGCCATCGGCGGGGCGGTGAGCTACTTCACCCTCGACCCGGACGACATCATCAAGCCTGGCAAGGACGCCGGTGCCCGCCTGAAAACCGGCTACAGCTCGGCCGACGAAAGCTGGCTGACCTCGGCCACCGTCGCCGGCCGCCAGGGCGACTTCGACGGCCTGTTGCACCTGAGCCAGCGCAACGGTCACGAAACCGAGACCCACGGCGGCCACAGCGGTGACGGCCTGGCGCGTACCGAAGCCAACCCGATGGACGTGCGCACCACAAACGTGCTGGCCAAGCTGGGCTGGAACTACGCCGACGAAGCGCGCCTGGGCTTCACCTACGAGCGCTACAAGGATGATCGCGACCAGAACATCCTCAGTGCGGTGGGCGGGCCTTTCATTCCTGGCTTTGGTGCCCCAGGTTACTACAAGGCGCGTAACGGCAACGACACCGTCACCCGCGAACGCCTTGGCATCAACCATGAGTTCGGCCTGGATTCGCTGGTCGCCGACCATGTGAAGTGGAGCCTGAACTACCAGATCGCCAAGACCGACCAGCACACCGAGGAAGTCTACGCACCGCCTGGCCGTCAGGTACTGCGTACCCGAGACACCCTGTACAAGGACCGCCAGTGGGTATTCGACGCCCAGCTGGACAAGGCCTTCAGCCTCGGCGCCACCGACCACCTGTTGACGTACGGCACCACCCTCAAGCACGAGAAGGTCACCGGTTCCCGCAGCGGCACCGGTACCTGCCTGGCCGTTGGTTCAGGCTGTTCTGCCGCTGGCGCCGAGCGCCCGGCAGACGGCCAGGCCCTGGTCAGCGACTTCCCGGACCCGACCGTGAACACCTACAGCCTGTTCGTGCAGGATGAAATCCGCTGGAACAACTGGACCTTCATGCCTGGTGCTCGTTACGACTACACGCGCATGGAGCCCAGGTTCACCGAGGAATTCCTGCGTGGCCTGGAGTCCAGCGGTACCGCACCAACCTCCCAGGACGACTCGGACAAGAAGTGGCACCGCGTCTCGCCCAAACTCGGCCTGACCTACGCCTTCAACGACAACTACACCTGGTATGGCCAGTACGCCGAAGGTTTCCGCACCCCGACTGCCAAATCCATGTACGGGAAGTTTGAGAACATCGAGCAAGGCTACCGCGTCGAAGGCAACCCGGGTCTCGAACCCGAAAAGAGCAAAAGCTATGAAACCGGTCTGCGTGGCAACTTCGACGCCGGTAATTTCGACATGGCGGTGTTCTACAACAAGTACCGCGACTTCATCGACGAAGATGCCGTACAAAGCGCCAACCTGGAGCAGACCTTCAAGGCCAACAACATCAAGCACGCCACCATCAAGGGTACCGAGGTCAAGGGCCGCCTGAACCTGGACCACTTCGGTGCGCCGCAGGGCCTGTATACCCAGGGCTCGATCGCCTACACCTATGGCCGCAACGATGACACCGGCGAGCCACTGAACAGCGTCAACCCGCTCAAGGGCGTGTTCGGCCTGGGTTACGAACAACAACACTACGGCGGCCTGCTGAGCTGGACATTGGTCAAGCGCAAGACCCGCGTCGACGACAGTACCTTCTACTCGCCCGACGGCTCGAGCTCCAAGTTCCGCACCCCGGGCTACGGGGTGCTGGACCTGACCGGTTACTACAAGGTCACCGACGACGTGACCATCAACGCCGGCCTGTACAACCTCACCGACAAGAAGTACTGGCAGTGGGATTCGGTACGCAGCTACGACGGCCAGGGTGAAGCGGCCGTGACCCAGCCGGCCAACATCGACCGCCTGACCATGCCGGGGCGCAACTTCGGCATCAATGTGGTTTGGGATATCTGACCTGGATTATCGCTGACAGGTTTGTTTCGTCAGTGCCGGCCTCTTCGCGGGTAAACCCGCTCCCACAGGTATCGCGCAGACCTCGGGCCTATGATGTCCCTGTGGGAGCGGGTTTACCCGCGAAGAGGCCAGCACTACCAGCACAAATACCAGCTTTTTTTACTGTCCCGCCCCCGCTGTTTCGTCTTGTCTCTAGACCCCCCTCTTCCAAGGACTGCCCCATGACCGACCGCCCAGCCCTGCGCTCCCAGCGCCTCAACCAGATCACCCACGCCCCCCACGCCGAACTTGATGCCCTGGTCAAAGCCCACGCGCCCTTCGACAGCCGCGAAAGCTTCGCCCGCTTCGTGGTCGCCCAGTACCTGTTCCAGGCCGAGCTGCAGGCCCTGTACAACGACCCGCAACTGATCGCCATCGTCCCCGACCTGGCCGAGCGCTGCCGTGCCGAACAGGCCCGCCTGGACCTCGCCGACCTTGACACCGAAGTACCACCAGCCGTGCCGGGCGCCCTGCGCAACCCGAGCCTGGGCGAGGCAATGGGCTGGATCTTCGTCTCCGAAGGCTCCAAACTGGGCGCTGCGTTTCTGATCAAGCGTGCCGTGGCCCTGGAACTGTCCGAAACTTTCGGTGCTCGACATCTGGGCGAACCGGCCGGTGGCCGTGCCGAAGGCTGGAAACAGTTCACCCGCATTCTTGATGGCCTGGCCCTGTCGGCCGAAGAGGAAGCCGCTGCCGAACGCGGCGCAGTTGCTGCCTTCGAGCGCTTCACCAAGCTGCTCAAGCATGCCTATGCTGCAGATGCCGCGCTGGTTTGACACGCCATACCCCGGCCACCCTACCGGTGGCCGAACCGCTTCCATGCAGTGAGACCATGACCCGACCCGCCCGTTCGAAACTCGCCCGCCTGCTGTATGCGACCTTGGCTTACGTGAGCCTGGGCGTGGGCCTGGTCGCGATCGTCATTCCCGGCCTGCCGACCACCGAATTCATCCTGCTGGCTGCCTGGGCGGCCACACGCAGTTCGCCGCGCCTGTCTGCCTGGCTGGAAAACCACCGGTTGTTCGGGCCGATCTTGCACAACTGGCGCAATGGCAAGGTGATCCAGCGCCGGGCCAAGGTCAGCGCGACCCTCAGCATGCTGCTGTGCGCGGGCCTGATGCTGACGCTTCTGGAACACCGCTGGCCGGTGTTCCTGGCCATTGCCGGCATGACCCTGGGCAACCTGTGGATCTGGTCCCGCCCCGAGCACGCCCCCTGCCCTGCCCCGTCACAAGCTCAGCAGCCCTGAGTACAGGGCATAGGCCGCCAGCGCGGCACCTGCCAGCACAGCAGCGAAAATCAGCTTTTCCCAAGTGGTGAACAAGGTTTTACCCTGCTCATGCTTGGCCCTGGCGAACAGGATCACGCCCGGGGCGTACAGCAGCGCCGACAGCAGCAGGTACTTCAGCCCGCCGGCGTACAACAGCCACACGGCATATACCAGGGCAACCAGCGCCACCAGCAGGTCCTTGCGGCGCAGGGCCGGCTGCTCGTCGTAGGTTTCTGCACGTACCGCCAACAGCACGGCGTAGGCCGCCGACCACAGGTAGGGCACAAGAATCATCGACGAGGCCAGGTAGATCAGGCTGGTATAGGTACCGGCGGAAAACAGCGTGATCAGCAGGAAGCCCCGGATCATGCAGTTGGTCAGCCACAGGGCGTTGGCCGGTACATGGTTGGCGTTTTCCTTGGCCAGGAAACGCGGCATGGTCTTGTCCCGCGCCGTGGCGTAGAGGATCTCGGCACACAGCAACGCCCACGACAGCAGCGCGCCAAGCAGCGAAACCGCCAGGCCGATACTGATCAGCAAGGCGCCCCATGGCCCGACGATATGCTCCAGCACCGAAGCCAGTGACGGGTTCTGCAGCCCGGCCAGTTGCGGCTGGGTCATCACCCCCAGCGACAGCACGTTGACCAGCACCAGCAGCGCCAGCACTCCCAGAAAACCGATCACCGTAGCCTTGCCCACATCCGAGCGGCGCTGGGCGCGCCCGGAATACACACTGGCGCCCTCGATGCCGATGAACACGAACACGGTGACCAGCATCATGTTGCGCACCTGCTCCAGCACGCTGCCGAACTGCGGGTTGCTCAGGCCCCAGATGTCACGTGTGAAGATATCGGCGCGGAAGGCGAACGCGGCGATCACCACGAAAATCAGCAACGGCACCACCTTGGCCACGGTGGTCACCTGGTTGATGAACGCCGCTTCCTTGATGCCGCGCAGCACCAGGAAATGCACCGCCCACAGCAGCAGCGAGGCGCAACCGATGGCGATTGGCGTGTTGCCCTCGCCGAATACCGGGAAGTAGAAACCCAGGGTGCTGAACAGCAGCACGAAGTAGCCGACGTTGCCCAGCCAGGCACTGATCCAGTAGCCCCAGGCCGAGGAAAAACCCATGTACTCGCCAAAGCCGGCCTTGGCGTACGCGTACACTCCCGAGTCCAGCTCCGGTTTGCGGTTGGCCAGGGTCTGGAATACGAAAGCCAGGGCCAACATGCCGACTGCGGTGATACCCCAACCGATCAGCACAGCCCCCACATCGGCACGCGCCGCCATGTTCTGCGGCAACGAGAAGATCCCGCCTCCAATCATCGAGCCGACCACCAACGCGATCAGCGCGCCCAGGCGCAGCTTCTGTCCCGGTTCGCTCATGAGCCTTCCTTTTTTTTGCGCACTGTCACGGGCTTGAAACAGCCATGCGGTCCATATAAGTGTTGCTACTTATAATGATCCTGACCAATGAAGCTATAGCACTAATAACTGCTTTGTCTATGCCAGCTTTTGAGTAAAAACTAGCAGCTCCGGAGCAACTAGAAAAGAATCCGATAAAACTCGAAATTCTTGTGAAAAATTTGCGAAAGCGGCAAAAACGGCTAGCGTCAAGCATCGCAGGCTGAACAGAGCGTTTGCTCTAGATGGACATGGAGGTGCCAGCATGCAAGGCCTGCAGCATAAGTTGTCGGCACTCTCCAGGAGCTTCGTGAAGGAATTTTCCTACTTCACGTCGCCATGAACTGACCCAAGTCAGCGAATGGCAGCGGCGTCGGATTTACTCTGTCGTCAACTTTCTCCTGGCAGGAGTTGTTAAATGTCTGATTCATCCGGAAAACTAAAGCTCGGCGCGTTAGTTGCACTTGTCGTCGGTTCGATGATTGGTGGCGGTATCTTCTCGCTGCCGCAAAACATGGCTGCCAGCGCAGGGGTTGGCGCTGTACTGATCGGCTGGGCGATCACCGCGGTCGGCATGCTGACCCTGGCGTTCGTGTTCCAGACCCTGGCCAACCGCAAGCCTGACCTGGATGGCGGGGTGTATGCCTACGCCAAGGCCGGTTTTGGCGACTACATGGGCTTCTCCTCGGCCTGGGGCTACTGGATCAGTGCCTGGCTGGGCAACGTCGGCTACTTCGTGCTGCTGTTCAGTACCCTGGGCTACTTCTTCCCGATCTTCGGCGAAGGCAACACCCCGGCCGCCATCATCGGCGCATCAGTGCTGCTGTGGGCCGTGCATTTCCTGGTGCTGCGCGGCATCAAGGAAGCAGCATTCATCAACCTGGTCACCACCGTGGCCAAGGTGGTGCCGCTGCTGCTGTTCGCCCTGATCTGCCTGTTCGCCTTCAAGCTCGACATCTTCACCGCCGACATCTGGGCGGTAGGTACGCCAGAGCTGGGCAGCGTGATGAACCAGGTGCGCAACATGATGCTGGTCACCGTGTGGGTGTTCATCGGCATCGAGGGTGCGAGCATCTTCTCGTCGCGGGCGGAAAAACGCTCTGACGTGGGCAAGGCCACGGTCATCGGCTTCGTCACCGTGCTGCTGTTCCTGGTGCTGGTCAACGTGCTGTCGCTGGGCATCATGACCCAACCAGAACTGGCCAAGCTGCAGAACCCGTCGATGGCTGCCGTACTGGAGCATGTGGTCGGCCACTGGGGCGCGGTACTGATCAGCGTCGGCCTGATCATCTCGCTGCTCGGGGCCCTGCTGTCGTGGGTGCTGCTGTGCGCCGAGATCATGTTCGCCGCCGCCAAGGACCATACCATGCCGGAGTTCCTGCGCCGCGAGAATGCCAACCAGGTACCGGCCAACGCCCTGTGGCTGACCAACGCCATGGTGCAGATCTTCCTGGTGATCACGCTGTTTTCCAGCAGTACCTACCTGTCGCTGATCTACCTGGCCACCTCGATGATCCTGGTGCCCTACCTGTGGTCGGCCGCCTATGCCTTCCTGCTGGCTCTGCGTAGCGAAACCTACGAGCAGGCCCTGGCCGAACGGCAGAAGGACCTGGTGATCGGTGGTATCGCCCTGTTGTACGCCGTCTGGCTGCTGTACGCCGGTGGCGTGAAATACCTGCTGCTCTCGGCCCTGCTCTACGCACCTGGCGCGATCCTGTTCGCCAAGGCCAAGCGTGAGGTTGGCCAACCTGTCTTCACCAACGTGGAAAAACTGATCTTCGCAGCCGTGGTCATCGGTGCCCTGGTGGCAGCCTTTGGCCTGTACGACGGCTTCCTGACCCTTTGACCCACGTCTTCGTTCAACTGGAGGAATGAAATCATGTCCGCTGAAAAACAGAAGTACGGTGTCCACTCCGAAGCCGGCAAACTGCGCAAAGTGATGGTTTGCTCGCCGGGCCTGGCGCACAAGCGCCTGACGCCGAGCAACTGTGACGAGCTGCTGTTCGACGACGTGATCTGGGTCGACCAGGCCAAGCGTGACCATTTCGACTTTGTCACCAAGATGCGCGAGCGTGGCGTGGATGTGCTGGAGATGCACAACCTGCTGACCGACATCGTCCAGCAACCCGAAGCACTGAAGTGGATCCTCGATCGCAAGATCACCTCCGACACCGTCGGTGTCGGCCTGACCAATGAAGTGCGAAGCTGGCTCGAAGGCCTCGAGCCACGCCATCTGGCCGAGTTCCTGATCGGCGGCGTGGCAGGCCAGGACTTGCCGGAAAGCGAAGGCGCCAGCGTGGTCAAGATGTACAACGACTACCTGGGCCACTCCAGCTTCATCCTGCCACCGTTGCCCAACACCCAGTTCACCCGCGACACCACCTGCTGGATCTATGGCGGCGTCACGCTCAACCCGATGTACTGGCCGGCGCGCCGCCAGGAAACCCTGTTGACCACCGCCATCTACAAGTTCCACAAGGAGTTCACCGGCGCCGACTTCCAGGTGTGGTACGGCGACCCGGACAAGGACCACGGCAACGCTACCCTCGAAGGCGGTGACGTGATGCCGATCGGCAAAGGCATCGTGCTGATCGGCATGGGCGAGCGCACCTCGCGCCAGGCCATCGGCCAGTTGGCGCAAAACCTGTTCGCCAAGGGCGCGGTGGAAAAAGTCATCGTCGCCGGCCTGCCAAAATCCCGTGCTGCCATGCACCTGGACACCGTGTTCAGCTTCTGCGACCGCGACCTGGTCACGGTCTTCCCGGAAGTGGTGAAAGAGATCGTGCCGTTCATCATCCGCCCGGACGAAAGCAAGCCTTACGGCATGGACGTGCGCCGCGAGAACAAGTCGTTCATCGAGGTGGTGGGCGAGCAGCTTGGCGTCAAGCTGCGCGTGGTCGAAACCGGTGGCAACAGCTTTGCCGCCGAGCGCGAACAGTGGGATGACGGCAACAACGTGGTGGCCATGGAACCGGGCGTGGTCATTGGCTACGACCGCAACACCTACACCAATACCCTGCTACGCAAAGCCGGGATCGAGGTCATCACCATCAGTGCCGGCGAACTGGGCCGGGGCCGGGGTGGCGGCCACTGCATGACCTGCCCGATCGTGCGCGACCCGATCGACTACTAACGACCATTACCCCCGGCCGCCCTCATAAAGCGGCGGCCGGTGCGTTCACCAAACTCAAGGAGAAAAGTCATGGCGTTCAATATTCACAACCGCAACCTGCTCAGTCTGGAACACCATACCACCCGTGAGCTGCGCTACCTGCTGGACCTGTCCCGCGACCTCAAGCGTGCCAAGTACACCGGCACCGAGCAGCAGCACCTGAAAGGCAACAACATCGCGCTGATCTTCGAAAAAACCTCTACCCGTACCCGCTGCGCCTTCGAAGTGGCCGCCTATGACCAGGGCGCCAATGTCACCTACATCGACCCGACCTCCTCGCAGATCGGCCACAAGGAAAGCATGAAGGACACTGCCCGCGTGCTCGGGCGCATGTACGACGCCATCGAGTACCGGGGCTTCAAGCAGGAAATCGTCGAAGAGCTGGCCAAGTTCGCCGGCGTTCCGGTGTTCAACGGCCTGACCGACGAATACCACCCAACCCAGATGATCGCCGACGTGCTGACCATGCGTGAGCACAGCGACAAGCCCCTGCACGACATCAGCTACGCCTACCTGGGCGACGCCCGCAACAACATGGGCAACTCGCTGCTGCTGATCGGCGCCAAGCTTGGCATGGACGTACGCATCGCCGCGCCCAAGGCGCTGTGGCCGCATGACGACCTGGTCGAACGTTGCCACAAGTACGCCGAGGAAAGCGGCGCACGCATCACCCTCACTGAAGACCCGGTTGCCGCGGTCAAGGGTGTGGACTTCGTGCACACCGACGTGTGGGTATCGATGGGTGAGCCGATCGAAGCCTGGGGTGAGCGCATCAAGCTGCTCAAGCCGTATCAGGTGAATGCACAGCTGATGAAGTCCACCGGCAACCCGCGGACCAAGTTCATGCACTGCCTGCCGGCGTTCCACAACTCCGAAACCAAGGTAGGCAAACAGATCGCCGAACAGTACCCGGACCTGGCCAACGGTATCGAAGTGACCGACGACGTCTTCGAATCGCCGGCCTGCATCGCCTTCGAGCAGGCGGAAAACCGCATGCACACGATCAAGGCGATCCTGGTGTCGACACTGGCTGACCTGTAAAGGCTGACTCGGCAAGCCGGGCAACCCGCTCCCACAAGGGGGCGGCGATACCGGTCGAGAGCAGCGCTCCCTTCTTTCGTTAAAGGACATTCCCCATGCGTATCGTTGTTGCATTGGGCGGCAACGCCCTGCTGCGTCGCGGCGAGCCCATGACCGCTGACAACCAGCGGGCCAATATTCGCACCGCCACCGAACAGATCGCCAAGATCCACCCAGGCAACGAGCTTGTCATCGCCCACGGCAACGGCCCGCAAGTTGGCCTGCTATCGCTGCAGGGCCTGTCCTACAAGCCCGACGAGGCCTACCCGCTGGACGTGCTGGGGGCCGAGACCGAGGGCATGATCGGCTACATGATCGAACAGGAACTGGGCAACTTGCTGGCCTTCGAAGTGCCGTTCGCCACCCTGCTGACCCAGGTCGAAGTGGACGCCAACGACCCCGCTTTCAAGGACCCGACCAAGTTCATCGGCCCGGTCTATGGCAAGGAAGAGGCCGAGCGCCTGGCCAAGGAAAAGGGTTGGGTGGTCAAGGCCGACGGCGACAAGTACCGCCGAGTGGTGGCCAGCCCGAAACCCAAACGCATCTTCGAGATCCGCCCGATCAAGTGGCTGCTGGAAAAGAGCAGCATCGTGATTTGCGCCGGTGGCGGCGGCATCCCCACCATGTACGATGAGAACCGCAAGCTCAAGGGCATCGAGGCGGTGATCGACAAGGACCTGTGCTCGGCCCTGCTGGCAGAGCAGCTGGACGCCGACCTACTGATCATTGCCACCGACGTCGATGCGGCCTATGTTGACTGGGGCAAGCCCACACAAAAGGCCATTGCCCAGGCCCACCCCGACGAACTCGAACGCCTTGGCTTCGCCGCTGGCTCCATGGGGCCGAAGGTGCAGGCCGCCTGCGACTTTGCCCGCAACACCGGCAAAGTGGCAGTGATCAGTTCGCTGGAGAACATCGAAGACATCGTCAAAGGCACCGCCGGCACGCGCGTTTCCACCGCGAAGCCGGGGATCAGCTACCGTTGAATGCAGTAGGCGGGCGCCAGCGTCCGCCATTTTCGACCTTCCAAAGGAGCTTGCCATGGCCCAGTACCAACCCGGTCATGTACACATCGAGCGCACCGCGCTGAACCAGAATGACCACAGCTATGACCTGAACATCGAATACGAGGCAGTGTCGGACCCCAAGGAAGGTAGAGGCATCCAGTTCAAGATGCATGGCAGCATCGAAGGCAAGCCAGTGGAAGAAAAGTTCTTCCTGGCCAAGGATCAGGTATTGCCCAGCTTCCTCATGCAACTGAGCCGAAGGGCGCAGTCGTACCTGAAGCCACCGAAGAAATTCGAGAGCCTGAGCTCGCCGCACAAGCTTTATGACCATATGTTCGCGGACATTCGCGAAAAGCTGGATGTGAAATCGGGCGACCCGATCAAGCCTGAACATCTGGAGTGATTTCAAGAACCGGGGCCGCAAAGCGGCCCCGACAATGTTGAGGCATACTACCGCCCTCCCCCAGCCACAACCGCACCCTCCCCATGCGCATCCACGTCAGCTTCATAGACCGCGTCGGCATCACCCAGGAAGTCCTCGCCCTGCTCGGTGCCCGCAACCTCAACCTGGACGCCGTGGAGATGGTACCGCCGAACGTCTACATCGACGCCCCTACCCTCAGCCCCGCCGTACTCGAAGAACTGCACGACGCGCTGTTCGAGGTACATGGCGTGCAATCGGTGGACGTGGTCGACATCCTCCCTGGCCAACGCCGGCACCTGCAGCTCGATGCCCTGCTGGCGGCGATGAG
Organism: Pseudomonas sp. PNPG3; assembly: GCF_023093815.1. Taxonomy (NCBI): domain Bacteria; kingdom Pseudomonadati; phylum Pseudomonadota; class Gammaproteobacteria; order Pseudomonadales; family Pseudomonadaceae; genus Pseudomonas; species Pseudomonas sp. PNPG3. The sequence goes on along the minus strand of NZ_JALLKV010000028.1, from coordinate 15,124 downwards.
CGACCCGGTGCTGGCCGTGGACAGTGCCGGCAAGGTGCTGCTGGCCAACCCGGCGCTGATCGAACTGTGCGGCCGCGAATCGGCCGGGCGCTCGGTGGGTGAGCTGTTCGGCGACCCGGCGCTGCTGCAGGCCCTGCTGGACAACAACTTCCACCTGCCCATGCGCGAGATGCAGCTCAACGGCCAGAGCCTGTTGCTGGACGCCATGCCAATTACCAACGCCGGTGGCCTGCTTACGCTGTACCCGCCCACGCGCATGGGCGAACGCCTGTCGGCCCTGCACCACGACCATGCCGAAGGCTTCGATGCCTTGCTCGGCGAGTCACCGGCCATCCGCACCCTCAAGGCCCGCGCCCTGCGCGTGGCGGCGCTCGATGCACCGCTGCTGGTGCATGGCGAAACCGGCACCGGCAAAGAACTGGTAGCCCGCGCCTGCCACGCCATCAGCAGCCGCCACGCGGCACCATTCCTGGCCCTGAACTGTGCCGCGCTGCCCGAGAGCCTGGCCGAGAGCGAACTGTTCGGCTACGCCCCCGGGGCCTTCACCGGCGCACAACGGGGCGGCAAGCCCGGGCTGATGGAGCTGGCCAACCAGGGCACGGTATTCCTCGATGAAATCGGCGAGATGTCGCCATACCTGCAGGCCAAGCTGCTGCGCTTTCTCAGCGATGGCAGCTTCCGCCGGGTGGGTGGCGACCGCGAAGTGAAGGTAGATGTACGCATCATCAGCGCCACCCACCGCGACCTGGAGCGCATGGTCGCCGAAGGCAGCTTCCGCGAAGACCTGTTCTACCGCCTGAACGTGCTCAATCTGCAAGTGCCACCGCTGCGCGACCGCGGCCAGGACATCCTGATGCTGGCGCATTTCTTCATGCAGCAGGCCTGCACGCAGATCCAGCGCCCACCCTGCAGGCTGACCCCGGCTACCCATTCGGCACTGCTGGCCAACCCTTGGCCGGGCAATGTGCGCCAGCTGCAGAACGTGATATTCCGCGCCGCAGCCATCTGCGAGGGCAACCTGGTGGATATTGGTGACCTGGACATCGCCGGCACCTCGGTGGCCCGTGGTCAGGACAGCGAAGTGGCCAGCCTGGAACAGGCCGTGAGTGATTTCGAGCGCGAACTGCTGCAACGCCTGTACGCCAGCTACCCGTCCACGCGGCAACTGGCCGGGCGCTTGCAAACTTCACATACCGCCATTGCGCAGCGCCTGCGCAAATATGGAATACCGGGCAAAGCCTGATACCTGTCAGATAGCGTCAACGGGGCTGCTACGCAGCCCATCGCAGGCAAGCCAGCTCCCACAGGTATCGCACACGTGCTGAATTCTGCGCGATACCTGTGGGAGATTGCCCAGCCCTTTTGGGCTGCGCTGTCGCGCAGAGAACAAATATCGCTCGTCTGACGCGTCCTTTGTAGGAGCAGCCTTGTGCTGCGAAGAGGCCGGTACTGACAAAGCCTGTCTGTTGCTTGTACCGGCCTCTTCGCAGCACAAGGCTGCTCCTACAGAACCTCGCTGAACCAATGAGTCATGTGTTGTGCCATGTGAGAGCTGGCTTGCCTGCGATGGGCCGCAAAGCTGCCCCTGATAGTTATTGCAATAATCCGGTTGTTATTCAGGCTTTTCCTACGCCAGTGAAAGATACTCTCCCACGTATGCCTCGTAGAATGGTGACAGTGTATTCCCACCTGTCACCCCACTTGCCCGCCCCATAGCGGGAAGTGGTCCGCTACTGGATATAACGAGAGCACCTGATGTTTGAACTCGATTTTTACGGGACGCTTGTAGCCGCCTCTTTGGTACTGTTATTGGGGCGCGGCCTGGTCGCGCGTATTGGTTTCCTGCGCACTTACAATATTCCGGAACCTGTCGCTGGCGGCCTGGTAGTGGCCTTGGCGTTCCTGGCGTTGCGCAGTTTCGATATCCACGTGCAATTCGATACTTCACTGCAAACTCCTCTGATGCTGGCATTCTTCGCCACCATCGGTTTGAGTGCAGACTTCGCCAGCCTGAAAAAAGGTGGCCGCGTGGTTACCGTGTTCCTGCTGGTGGTAACCGGTTTGCTGCTGGTCCAGAACGCCATGGGCATCGGCCTGGCAACGGCACTGGGCCTCGACCCGCTGATGGGCCTGCTGGCCGGCTCTATTACCTTGTCCGGCGGCCACGGTACAGGCGCCGCGTGGGGGGCCACTTTCACCGAAAAGTTCGGTCTGGCGTCGGCCTCCGAACTGGCAATGGCATCAGCTACCTTCGGCCTGGTACTGGGTGGCCTTATTGGTGGCCCGGTCGCCCGGTTGCTGATCAGACGGGTAACGACACCTGGTATCGAAGAACCAGCACCACAACTGCCCAAGGGTTTCGAACAACCAGACAAAGAACGCTTGATCACGCCGTTTTCATTTATCGAAACATTGGCGCTGATCGCTGTCAGTTTGCTCGCAGGCTCGTTACTTAACGGTATGCTGAAAGGCACTGCGTTTGAACTGCCAACATTCGTTTGCGTGTTGTTTGTGGGCGTGGTGTTGCGAAACGGCCTTTCGGCGCTCGGCTTTTATCAAGTATTCGAACGGGAAGTCTCGGTATTGGGCAATGTGAGTTTGTCGTTATTCCTGGCCATTGCCTTGATGTCGCTCAAGTTGTGGGACCTTTCAGCGCTGGCATTACCATTCTTTGCATTGCTCGCCGCACAGACATTGGTCATGGCACTGTTCGCGATATTCGTCACGTTCCGGGTCATGGGCCGCAACTATGATGCAGCGGTACTGGCTGCCGGGCACTGTGGTTTCGGCCTGGGTGCAACGCCAACGGCAATCGCCAACATGCAAGCGGTGACCCAGCGCTACGGAGCCTCGCGCATTGCCTTCCTGGTGGTGCCGATGGTGGGGGCATTCTTCATCGACATCATCAATGTCATCGTCATCAAGCTGTATCTGGCGTTGCCCTGGATTGCCTAGATCGAGGTCAGGCCATGCTCCAGGGCGTATTTCACGAGTGCCGCAGGGGTATCGATATTGAGCTTGCGCCTGATGCTCAGCCGATAGGTTTCCACTGTACGGACACTGATATCCAGCTCTTGGGCCATTTTCTTGTTGTTGTGCCCCTTGGCGATCATTGACAGCACTTGCAACTCACGGGGCGTCAGCTCGTGCTCGTCCCGGTTGCTCACGGCGAGCTTGCGAGTGATTTCCGAGCTGTAGAAGCTTCCTCCCGCAGCGATGGCCTCGATGGCCGCGATGAGCTCTGCGGAAGGCGCATTCTTCAGCACATAACCTAGCGCTCCGGAACTGATGGAGGTGCGGACGTACTCCTGGTTGTCGTACATGCTCAGCATGAGGATCCTGATATCCGGGTAGCGTTCGCGCAGCTTGCGCGTGAGCTCCAACCCGTTCATGTCCTGAAGCCCTACGTCGACCAGGAGAATGTCCAGTTCAGTAGTCGCTACCAACTCGATTGCCTGGGCTCCTGACTCGGCCTGGCCGACAACCTCGAAGTGCGGGATCGCGCACAGCAGCGCCTTTACGCCGTCACGCACAAGGACGTGGTCGTCGACCAGGGCGATTCTGACCGGATGGGTTACGCTCATGGAGTCCTCGAGGGTTGGCGTGGCAAGGCTGCTCAGCTGATCGTAACCGGTATCTGCACCTGTAGCTCGGTACGGCCGTAAGAGGATGCGATGTTGACGCTACCCGAGTGGTGGTCCACTCGTTCGCGAATGTTCCTCAGGCCGATACCGTGGCACTCGTCTGCTGCGCGGGTGTCGAACCCTACCCCGTTGTCCTCCACACGCAATACGATCATGCCCTGCTGTTGCGTGACGGAAACGATCGCGGCAGTGGCTTTGGCATGACGCTCCACGTTCGCGAGGGCCTCTTGAATGATGCGGAACAGCGTCAACCTGAGGCTGGTATCGATGTCCGCCGCATCCATTCCACATTCGTACTGGGTGTGAATCGAGGTACGTTGCTCGAACTCACGGACATGTTGCTCGATGGCAGGCGACAACCCCAACGTGTCCAGAAGCGAGGGGCGCAGATCATGGGAAATGCGGCGTATCTCACCGATCGCCGCGCCAAGTCTGCAAGTACCTTTGCGCAGGTTTTCCAGGCCCTCGCTCCGGCCGTTGGCCAGTTCGATGGCGGCCAGCTCATACTGGAACTTGATCGACACCAGCTCCTGACTGATCCCGTCATGCAGTTCACGCGAAACCCGCGAGCGCTCCTCCTCCTGCAGGTTCACGATCCGCTGGTTGAGCGTGGAAAGCTTACGGTCCGCCAGGCGATGCTCACTGACGTTCAGCATCAGGCCACCGGTAAAAATCACCAGTACGGCAATCAACGAGAACGAGGCGATCGCCAGAACCGTGGTCAGTACCCCGGTAGCGACCTCTTGCCGGGACTTGCGGGTCGCCACCTCCACATCGTCGATGTATATGCCTGTGCCAAGCATCCAGCCCCAACGGTCCAGCATCACGACATATGACAGTTTCCCGGTAATCTGCCCGGAAGAAGGCTTCTGCCAGTCGTACAACTGGAATCCATCGCCCTCCCTGGCGCTCTTGAGCAGCGCCTGGATGACCGGTAGCCCGTTCTTGTCGGTCAGCGTAATGAGTTGCTTGCCAACCAGCTCGGACTGCCTCGGGTGCATCAGGTTCTTGCCCTGCTGGTCATACACGAAGAAGTAGCCGTCGAGGCCGAAGTTGGCTTGGGACAGGATCTCCAGTGCACGCTGCCGAGTTGCTTCATTATCGGTGCTGCCTTCATACAACGGCGCGATGAGGCTCATCGCCAGGCTTAGGTAGTTTTTCAACTCGGCCTTCTTTGCTGCCATGATGCTGCTTTCAACCAGGCGTGCCTGTTCCTCCTCCAGCTTGCGACTCTGGGCAAACACGAGGACACAGATGAACAGGACCGAAAGGACGAGTGGAAGCACACTGAGAGTGACGATCTTGTGCTTGAGTTGCATGGTCATTTCCAATGCAGGAGCGGGCCGGCAACAGCACTATGCCTGCTGCCGGCCTTCCAATGCGAGAGCACCATGATGAACGTTGCGCCTGCCTGGGCTAGTCAGCGCTCAGCAGCAACGAACTGGGCGTCCCTTCCCGCCACCGTAACGTGCCTCCTGGCGCTCCCGGAAAAACGCCTCGTAGGACATCAGCGGTTTTTCCGGGTGCTTGAGCTGCATGTGCTCCACATAGGCGTCGTAGTCTGGCATGCCGACCAGCATCCGGGCGGCTTGCCCCAGGTACTTACCCATCTTGCTCAGGTCATTGAACATTCCGGGCGCCCCCTCAGACGTCCGGCTGTGGCTGGAACGGTGATTCCTTGTCGGTGCGCTCGGGCATGACCCAGGCACGGCGCCCCACCTTCACGGCAAAGCAAAGAATGCTAAGGACCACCAACAGGAACAATGCTGTCAGCGTCGCGTTGGTATAGGCATTGAACACAACGTGCTGCATTTGCATCAGATCCTTCGCAGGCGCCAGCACCTGGCCTGCAGCGGCAGCATCACTGTACTTCTTGGCAAGCGCCAGGAAGCCCATCGAGGGGTCCTTGTCCAGCAGCTTGATAAGACCGGCCGTAGTGGTGCAGATCAGCAGCCAGACGGCTGGAATCAAGGTAACCCAGACGTATCGCTGACGCTTCATGCGAATAAGCACCACACAGCCGAGCATGAGCGCGATCCCGGCCAGCATCTGGTTGGAGATGCCGAACAGCGGCCACAGGGTGTTGATGCCACCCAGCGGGTCGATCACCCCTTGGTACAGCAGCCAGCCCCACATGGCCACGCAACCTGCGGTAGCGATCAGGTTCGCCGTCCAGGAGTCGGTCTTCTTCAGTGCCGGCACGAAATTGCCGAGCAGATCCTGCAGCATGAAGCGCCCTGCACGGGTGCCGGCATCGACGGCGGTGAGGATGAACAGTGCCTCGAAGAGAATTGCAAAGTGGTACCAGAACGCCATGGTGTTCTCGCCTGGCAGCGCCTGGTGGAGGATCTGGGCAATCCCCACGGCCAAGGTCGGCGCTCCGCCGGCGCGAGCCAGGATGGTGTGCTCGCCAATGTCGGTGGCAGTCTGTTGCAGGATTTCCGGTGTTATGGTGAAACCCCAGCTGCTCACGGTAGCCGCCACGGTCGCGACATCGCCACCCACCACAGCGGCCGGGCTGTTCATGGCGAAGTAGATCCCAGGTTCGATGACCGATGCCGCGACAATGGCCATGATCGCGACGAAGGACTCCATCAGCATCGCGCCGTAGCCGATGTAACGGGCATGACGTTCATTGGCCAACAGCTTGGGTGTGGTACCCGAACTGATCAACGCGTGGAAGCCAGACACCGCGCCGCATGCCACGGTGATGAACAGGAAGGGGAACAGGGCGCCCTTCCAGACCGGGCCCGTACCATCGATGAAGTGGGTAACGGCTGGCATTTTCAGGTCGGGGGCGATGACCAGGATGCCGATTGCCAGGGCGACGATGGTCCCGATCTTGAGGAAGGTCGAAAGGTAGTCCCGTGGCGCCAGGATCAGCCAGACGGGCAGTACCGCGGCAACGAAGCCATAGCCGATGAGCATCCAGGTAATCTGCAACCCGGTGAAGGTGAACGCAGGCCCCCAGACTGGGTCGGCGGCGACCAGTCCACCGCACCAGATGGACGCCAGCAGCAGGACCACGCCGATCACAGAGATCTCACCGATACGCCCTGGGCGCAGGTAGCGCATGTAGACGCCCATGAACACTGCAATCGGCAACGTGGCCATTACCGTGAACATGCCCCAGGGGCTCTCCGCCAGCGCCTTGACCACGATCAGAGACAACACCGCGAGGATGATGATCATGATCAGGAAGGCACCGAACAAGGCAATGGTACCGGGAATGGAACCCATTTCTTCGCGTACCAGTTCGCCCAGGGAGCGACCATTGCGACGGGTGGAGATGAACAGCACCATGAAGTCCTGGACAGCGCCCGCCAGGACCACACCGGCGATCAGCCAGAGTGTTCCGGGCAGGTAGCCCATTTGCGCGGCAAGCACCGGGCCAACCAGAGGGCCCGCGCCGGCAATGGCAGCAAAGTGGTGCCCGAAGAGAATGTGCTTGTTGGTCGGTACGTAGTCCAGGCCGTCGTTGTTGAGTACGGCGGGCGTGGCGCGTGTGGCGTCCAGTTGCATCACCTTGTTGGCGATGAACAGGCTGTAGTAACGGTAGGCAATGAGATAGATGGCGACTGCTGCAGTCACGATCCAGAGGGCGTTGATGGCTTCGCCTCTGCGTAGTGCAAGGGTGCCCAGCGCGAACGCACCAAGCAAGGCAACGGCAAACCAGGCAATTCGGGTAGCCAGTGTGGTCATCGAATTTTCTCCTGTCGCGGGTGGTAAACCTGCGACGGCTTTTGTTGTTGTATGTGTCCGGATAAGGACGGCGACACTTTCGCCATGCCGGGTCCACAAGAAAATTCGCAGTACTACGGGCGCGATCTACGTAGAACTACGTAGAACGGGCATCGCAAGAAGGGCCGCCTGAAGAACTGACGGCTGAAACTCGCGCCCTGCAGGAGGATTGTATTGATTTCAGTACATCGTATTGAAATCAATACACACCCATACAGATTCGGCAGTGCAAGGGTTTGATCCCCAAACCCTTTTCCATCCCCCTGCCGCTGTAGCGTTTTCATTCCAAAAGAATGACAAACTGAATACGAAAAATAATTAACATATTGATTTATAACGATTTTTAACGATTGGCCGCATTTTTGCTAAGGGAATCCCAACCCCAAGAGCGCGGAGCCACTGCGCCTAACGCCCTGCTTCCCGAGGATTCCCCATGAGCGAGTTGCGTTTCACTGAAGATCACGAATGGCTGCGCGTCGAAGCCGATGGCAGCATTACCGTGGGCATCACCGCCTACGCCCAGAATGCCCTTGGCGATGTGGTTTTCGTGCAACTGCCAGAGTTGCAGCAGTATGAGAAAGGCAGCGAAGCGTCCACCGTCGAGTCGGTCAAGGCCGCCAGCGGTGTGTACATGCCCCTGACCGGCGAAGTGGTCCAGATCAACGACCAGCTCGAAGACAGGCCGGAACTGGTCAACGAAGACCCGATGGGCGAAGGCTGGTTCTTCCGCTTCATTCCCGCCGACGCCAGCGCCGTGGCCGCCCTGCTCGACCAGGACGCCTACGACCGCCTGATCAAAGCCAACGACGACGCCTGAGGAACCCCGCCATGACCATCAACCTCGGCACCGCCAACGAATTCATCGCCCGCCACATCGGCCCGCGCGCCGCTGACGAGCAAGCCATGCTGGCCGCCCTCGGCTTCGACTCGCTGGAAGCCATGACCGCCGCGGTCATTCCCGACAGCATCAAAGGCACCAGCGTGCTCGGCTCACACAACGGCCAGAGCGAAGCCGACGCGCTTGCCGCGCTCAAGGCCATCGCCGGCAAGAACCAGCTGTTCAAGAGCTACATCGGCCAGGGCTACTACAACACCCACACTCCGGCACCGATCCTGCGCAACCTGCTGGAAAACCCGGCCTGGTACACCGCCTATACCCCGTACCAGCCAGAAATTTCCCAGGGCCGCCTGGAAGCGCTGCTGAACTTCCAGACCCTGATCAGCGACCTGACCGGCCTGCCGATCGCCAACGCCTCCCTGCTCGACGAAGCCACCGCTGCGGCCGAGGCCATGACCTTCTGCAAGCGCCTGTCGAAGAACAAGGCCAGCCACGCCTTCTTCGCCTCCGTGCACTGCCACCCGCAAACCCTCGACGTGCTGCGCACCCGTGCCGAGCCGCTGGGCATCGAGATCGTGGTCGGCGACGAGCGCGAGCTGGGCGATGTCAGCGCTTTCTTCGGCGCCCTGCTGCAGTACCCGGCCAGCAACGGTGAAGTGTTCGACTACCGCGAAGTGGTCGAGCGCCTCCACGCCGCCAACGCCCTGGTCGCCGTTGCTGCCGACCTGCTGGCCCTGACCCTGCTGACCCCGCCGGGCGAGTTTGGCGCCGACGTGGCCATCGGCAGCGCCCAGCGCTTCGGTGTGCCGCTGGGCTTTGGTGGCCCGCACGCGGCCTACTTCTCCACCCGTGACGCATTCAAGCGCGACATGCCAGGCCGCCTGGTCGGCGTGTCGATCGACCGCTTCGGCAAGACCGCCCTGCGCCTGGCCATGCAGACCCGCGAACAGCACATCCGCCGCGAAAAGGCCACCAGCAACATCTGCACCGCCCAGGTGCTGCTGGCCAACATCGCCAGCATGTTCGCCGTGTACCACGGCCCGGCCGGCCTCAAGCGCATCGCCGAACGTACCCATGCCCTGACCGCGATCCTGGCCGCCGGCCTGAAGACGCTGGGCGTGCAGGTAGTGGGCGCCAGCGCCTTCGACACCCTGACCCTGGCCACCGGCAGCGCCACTGCCAGCCTCCATGACAAGGCCCGCGCCCAGGGCATCAACCTGCGCCAGATCGACGCCACCCACGTGGGCCTGTCGCTGGACGAAACCACTAGCCAGGCCGATGTCGAGACCCTGTGGCAACTGATCGGTGGCGACCAGGCCCAGCCGGACTTCAACGCGCTGGCCGCCAGCACCGGCTCGCTGCTGCCTGCCGCCTTGCTGCGCCAGTCGGCCATCCTCTCGCACCCGGTATTCAACCGCTACCACAGCGAAACCGAGCTGATGCGCTACCTGCGCCGCCTTGCCGACAAGGACCTGGCGCTGGACCGCAGCATGATCCCGCTGGGCTCGTGCACCATGAAGCTGAACGCCGCCAGCGAAATGATCCCGGTCACCTGGGCCGAGTTCGGCAACCTGCACCCGTTCGCCCCGGCCGAGCAGAGCCAGGGCTACCTGCAGATGACCACCGAGCTGGAAGCCATGCTCTGCGCCGCCACCGGCTACGACGCCGTGTCGCTGCAGCCCAACGCCGGTTCCCAGGGCGAGTACGCAGGCCTGCTGGCCATCCGCGCCTACCACCGCAGCCGTGGCGAAGGCCACCGCGACATCTGCCTGATCCCGTCGTCGGCCCACGGCACCAACCCGGCAACCGCGCACATGGCCGGCATGCGCGTGGTGGTCACCGCCTGTGATGCCCGCGGCAACGTCGATGTCGAGGACCTGCGCGCCAAGGCGATCGAGCACCGCGAGCGCCTGGCCGCGATCATGATCACCTACCCGTCGACCCACGGCGTGTTCGAGGAAGCGATCGGCGAAATCTGCGCGATCATTCACGACAACGGTGGCCAGGTGTACATCGACGGCGCCAACATGAACGCCATGGTCGGCCTGTGCGCCCCGGGCAAGTTCGGCGGCGACGTTTCCCACCTGAACCTGCACAAGACCTTCTGCATCCCGCACGGCGGTGGCGGCCCGGGCGTCGGCCCGATCGGCGTCAAGTCGCACCTGGCGCCGTTCCTGCCCGGCCACGCGCAGCTGGAAAACACCGAGGGCGCGGTTTGTGCCGCGCCGTTCGGCAGCGCCAGCATCCTGCCGATCACCTGGATGTACATCCGCATGATGGGCGGTGCCGGCCTCAAGCGTGCCTCGCAGATGGCAATCCTCAACGCCAACTACATCGCCCGTCGCCTGGAAGAGCACTATCCTGTTCTGTATACCGGCGGCAATGGCCTGGTGGCCCACGAGTGCATCCTCGACCTGCGCCCGCTGAAGGACACCAGCGGTATCAGCGTCGACGACGTGGCCAAGCGCCTGATCGACTTTGGCTTCCACGCCCCGACCATGTCCTTCCCGGTGGCGGGCACGCTGATGATCGAACCGACCGAAAGCGAGTCCAAGGAAGAACTGGACCGCTTCTGCGACGCGATGATCCAGATCCGCGAAGAAATTCGCGCGGTCGAGAACGGTAGCCTGGACAAGGACGACAACCCGCTGAAGAACGCCCCGCACACTGCGGCCGAGCTGGTTGGCGAATGGGCCCATGGCTACAGCCGCGAGCAGGCGGTGTACCCGCTGCCAAGCCTGGTGGAAGGCAAGTACTGGCCGCCGGTCGGCCGGGTCGACAACGTGTTCGGCGACCGCAACCTGGTGTGCGCCTGCCCGTCGATCGAGAGTTATCAGGACGCCTGATAGCCCTCGGGCCCACCACCTGACTCAAGGTGTGGTCCGCTGTGGGAGCGGGCGTGCCCGCGAATGCGATGTTGGCTTCAACCACGCATTCGCGGGCACGCCCGTTCCCACAGAGTTCACCGTTTGCCCAATATCCTGGCTGGAGGTCCACCATGTCTTTGAGCGTCTTCGACCTGTTCAAGATCGGCATCGGCCCCTCCAGCTCGCACACGGTCGGCCCGATGCGCGCCGCCGCGCGCTTCGCCGAAGGGCTGCGTCGTGATGGCCTGCTTGCCGGCACGGTCAGCGTCAAGGCCGAACTGTATGGCTCGCTCGGCGCCACCGGCAAGGGCCACGGCAGCGACAAGGCCGTGCTGCTGGGCCTTGAAGGCGAACACCCCGACGTCATCGACACCGACACCATCCCTGCCCGCCTGCAGGCCATCCGCGACAGCGGTCGGCTGAACCTGCTCGGCGAGCACAGCATCGCGTTCATCGAAAAGCAGCACCTGGCGATGATCCGCAAGCCGCTGGACTATCACCCCAACGGCATGATCTTCCGCGCCTTCGACGAGGCCGGCCTGCAAATCCGCAGCCGCGAGTACTACTCGGTGGGCGGCGGTTTCGTGGTCGACCAGGACGCTGCCGGCCACGACCGCATCGTCGAGGACAGCACACCGCTGACCTACCCGTTCAAGACCGCCAAGGAGCTGCTCGGTCATTGCACCGGGCAAAACCTGTCGATCAGCCAGGTAATGCTGGCCAACGAGGCGGCTTGGCGCCCCGAGGCGGAAACCCGTGCCGGGCTGTTGCGCATCTGGCAGGTGATGCAGGACTGTGTCGAAGCCGGTTGCCAGCATGAAGGCATCCTGCCGGGCGGGCTCAAGGTCAAGCGCCGGGCACCGGCGTTGTACCGCCAGCTGAGCCGCAACCCTGAAGCCAGCCTGCGCGATGCCCTGTCGGTGCTCGACTGGGTCAACCTCTATGCACTGGCAGTGAACGAGGAGAACGCCTACGGCGGGCGCGTGGTCACCGCGCCGACCAACGGCGCGGCGGGCATTGTCCCGGCGGTGCTGCATTACTACATGCGCTTCGTACCGGGAGCCAACGAGGACGGGGTGGTGCGGTTTCTGCTCACCGCCGCGGCCATCGGCATCCTGTACAAGGAAAACGCCTCCATCTCCGGTGCCGAAGTAGGCTGCCAGGGCGAGGTCGGCGTGGCCTGTTCGATGGCCGCCGGGGCGCTGTGCGAGGTGATGGGTGGCAGCGTGCAACAGGTGGAAAACGCTGCCGAAATCGGCATGGAACACAACCTGGGCCTGACCTGCGACCCGATTGGCGGGCTGGTCCAGGTGCCTTGCATCGAGCGCAACGCCATGGGCTCGGTGAAGGCGATCAACGCGGTGCGCATGGCCTTGCGCGGCGACGGGCAGCACTACGTGTCGCTCGACAAGGTCATCCGCACCATGCGCCAGACCGGCGCCGACATGAAAAGCAAATACAAAGAGACCGCCCGTGGCGGCCTGGCCGTCAACATCATCGAATGTTGACCCGACAACAACAGCAAGGAGTCACCGATGTCCGAAACACTGCTCAAGACCCCACTGCACGCCCTGCACCTGGAACTGGGTGCGCGCATGGTGCCGTTCGCCGGCTATGACATGCCGGTGCAGTACCCGTTGGGCGTGCTCAAGGAACACCTGCACACACGCGAGCAGGCCGGCCTGTTCGATGTCTCGCACATGGGCCAGATCACCCTGCGCGGCAGCGATGCCGCCAAGGCCCTGGAAAGCCTGGTGCCGGTGGATATCATCGACCTGCCGGTGGGCATGCAGCGCTATGCCATGTTCACCAATGAGCAAGGCGGCATCCTCGATGACTTGATGGTTGCCAACCTGGGCGACGACACGCTGTTCCTTGTGGTCAACGCCGCCTGCAAGGATCAGGACCTGGCCCACCTGCAAGCGCACATCGGCAGCCGTTGCGAGGTACAGCCACTGTTCGAGCAGCGCGCCCTGCTGGCCTTGCAAGGCCCGGCGGCAGTCAAGGTGCTGGAACGCCTGGCCCCGGAAGTGGCCGGCATGACCTTCATGCAGTTCCGCCCGGTGAAACTGCTGGGTGAAGACTGCTTCGTCAGCCGCTCAGGCTACACCGGCGAAGACGGCTACGAAATTTCGGTACCGGCGCATGCCGCCGAAGCCCTGGCCCGCCGCCTGCTGGCAGAGCCCGAAGTGCAACCGATCGGTCTGGGTGCGCGTGACTCGCTGCGCCTGGAAGCCGGCCTGTGCCTGTATGGCCACGACATGAATACCGAAACCACGCCGGTGGAAGCCAGCCTGCTGTGGGCTATTTCCAAGGTTCGCCGTGCCGATGGCGCGCGTGCCGCCGGCTTCCCGGGTGCCGAAGCCATCTTCGCCCATCAGCGAGATGGTGTGGCGCGCAAACGTGTGGGCCTGTTGCCGCAGGAGCGTACCCCAGTACGTGAAGGCGCGGATATTGTCGATGCAAACGATAAACCTGTAGGCAAAGTGTGCAGCGGCGGCTTTGGCCCGACACTCGGTGCTCCTGTAGCAATGGGTTATATCGATAGTGAACATACCGCTATCGACACCCCACTGTTTGCCGTGGTGCGTGGCAAGAAGGTTGCCTTGAAGGTCAGCAAAATGCCTTTTGTGGCACAACGTTACTACCGGGGCTGAAGCCGTTTTGTGAAGGTTACGGGCAGGTTCGACATATTCGTTTTCGAACCTGTCCAATAACTTTTGAACATGGCGCCAGGCCAGGCGCCATGCCGTTTCCGACAAATCGGTCGGTTATCGGCAAACGGCCGATTTTCCATACGACCAAGGGCTTGTTTTTCGCTCGGGAGTTGGCGTAGAGTCACTGCACTGTGTTTGCATGGGTCGCAACAGTTCGTGACCTGGGCCAGTAGCCGCAATCTGCTACAACCCGTTCGACGTCTCTTACTTTCCTGCAACCCAGCCCAGTAATCTTTTGCTTCCTTTATTGCAAAAGAAACTGTCATCAAAATTCAAGCTTCATAGGAAATAAGACAATGGCTGAGCGTCAGAACGGTACCGTCAAGTGGTTCAATGACGAAAAAGGTTACGGCTTCATCACCCCAGAAAGCGGTCCGGATCTGTTCGTGCACTTCCGCGCTATCGAAGGTAACGGCTTCAAGAGCCTGAAAGAAGGCCAGAAGGTCACCTTCGAAGCAGTCCAGGGCCAGAAAGGCATGCAGGCTGACAAAGTTCAGGTCGCCGGCTAAGCCGAACCCGACTTCGAGAAAAGCCCCTGCCAAGTGCAGGGGCTTTTTTTTGCCCGTAGAATAGCGGCTTCGTCTTCTGGAGCCGTTTTGCATGTCCAAGCCTCTGCTCACACCCCAGGGTGATTTTCCTCCGGTCGGCCTGGGCCGGCGCCTGGCGGCAATGTTCTACGACTTCCTGCTGTGCACGGCGTTGCTGATCGTGACCGCAGGTGCCTACAAGATGATCCAGATGGCGATCATCGGCGAAGCCCGCATGCGCGAGCTGACCGAGGCTGGCGCTCTGGACGGCGACCCGCTGCTGTCGACGGTGCTGCTGTTCGTCCTTTTCGGTTTCTTTGCCAAGTTCTGGACCCATGGCGGGCAGACCCTGGGCATGCAGGTGTGGGGCGTGCGGGTACAGAACGCCGATGGCACGGCCATCAGCCTGTGGCAGGCGCTGCTGCGCTTCGTGGTGTCGATTGCCTCGTGGCTGTGCCTGGGGCTGGGTTTTTTCTGGGCGTTGATCGACAAGCGCCAGAGGGGCTGGCATGACATCTATTCGGAAAGCCAGCTGGTGCGGGTGCCTAAGCAGAAGAGATAAGTACAAGCTTCAGGGCAACCAATGTACCTGTAGGAGCAGCCTTGTGCTGCGAAGAGGCCATCACTGGCAACGAGAGTGTTTTGCCAGACCGGCCCTTTCGCAGCACAAGGCTGCTCCTACAAGTTCGCCGCAAGCCTACAGCTATTGGTCAAGCAGCAAAAAGCCGACCCCGAGGTTAATGCCAGTCAGTTAAGCTGACTGGCATTTTCATTTTCGGGTCGGATATTT
>NZ_JALLKV010000288.1:0-253 GCF_023093815.1 Pseudomonas sp. PNPG3 | reverse complement strand
CGAATAGACTGACACAGCGCCGCCGTGGTCGACGATCTGGCCGAGCAGGAGGACGCTCTGGGCCGTGGTTTGCGTTGTTGTGTCGACGCCGAGCGACGGTGACGCGACACCAGGTGTGCCATAGAGCGCGATGTTCGCACGCGCGTCGGTGACGACGGAGGCGCCGGCGCCAAGCGCGATGTTGTTCGAGGCAAGGGTGAGATTGACAGGCGTACGCAAATCGTCCGCCAGCGTCTCCAGCGGAAATAGCGGC
>NZ_JALLKV010000287.1:0-253 GCF_023093815.1 Pseudomonas sp. PNPG3 | reverse complement strand
CACGACGGTGCGACGCTGGGCAAGCTGGCCGACTTCTACGCCCAGACCCTGCTCGCATCAGGCGTCGAGTTCGACATGCTGTTCGGCCCGGCCTACAAGGGCATCACGCTGGCCAGCGCCACCGCCGTCGCCCTGGCCGCCAAGGGCCGCAACACCTCGTACGCCTACAACCGCAAGGAAGCCAAGGACCATGGCGAAGGCGGCACCATCGTCGGCGCCAAGTTGCAGGGCAAGGTGGTGATCGTCGACGACG
>NZ_JALLKV010000286.1:0-253 GCF_023093815.1 Pseudomonas sp. PNPG3 | reverse complement strand
CCGGCACGGCGACTTCGACGGGGAGTCGGGCGCCGAGGGGGCCGGGGCCCTGCTCGATCTCGCCGATCCGCCGACGGCGATCTTCGCGACCTCGGACAATCTCGCGCTCGGCGCGCTGCGGGCCGCGCGCTCCCGCGACGTCGCCGTGCCCGAGCGGCTGAGCGTGATCGGCTTCGACGACACCATGGTCACGCGCTGGACGACCCCTCAGCTCACCGCCGTCAGCCAGCCGCTGGCCTCGATGGGGCAGGTC
>NZ_JALLKV010000285.1:0-254 GCF_023093815.1 Pseudomonas sp. PNPG3 | reverse complement strand
ACTCATCCCTATCGCTTCTTCTACGGAAAGGATGGAGATTCCAGATTTGTGGCCAACACACCCGAAGCTATTGAGCACGCCAAGCGCGAATTGCTAAAGGAATTTGAAGAAAAGTTGAGGCAGTATCTGTGGTGCATCGAGCCCGGAAACAACCTCGGAACAATTTACCATCTCTACAACGGCTCATCTCCGCCCAGAACCGACAAGAAAAAGTGGCACGAAGACCATAAATGGGCCTATGATGGATATCACGA
>NZ_JALLKV010000284.1:0-254 GCF_023093815.1 Pseudomonas sp. PNPG3 | reverse complement strand
CCTCACAACCCAATAGCGTGTCTCCACCTCAAACCCACCGGACCATCATCCTTTCCAACCCCGAGGGGCGTACTCCGGACGATCATTGCCAGCGAGTGAAGTGCCTATTCGTTGATGTTCCACCCATGAGCAACCATCCCCACCACACGCGGGCAGGTTGATGGCCACCAATCTTGGTGATGCTCCTTAGAAAGGAGGTGATCCAGCCGCACCTTCCGGTACGGCTACCTTGTTACGACTTAGTCCCAATCACC
>NZ_JALLKV010000283.1:0-254 GCF_023093815.1 Pseudomonas sp. PNPG3 | reverse complement strand
CCTCCGGCGACGCCCTCGAGGCGGTGCGCCGCGTGCTCGCCCGCGAGGAGATCTCCCTGATCGGGCTGCACTCCCACATCGGCTCGCAGATCTTCGACGTCGGCGGCTTCGAGGTCGCCGCCCGCCGCGTGCTCGACCTCGTCGCGCAGGTCCGCGACGAGCTGTCCCACACGATCGACCATCTCGACCTCGGCGGCGGCTTCGGCGTCATGTACAACACTCAGCACACGCCCTCGACCCCGGAGGCGCTCGCC
>NZ_JALLKV010000282.1:0-255 GCF_023093815.1 Pseudomonas sp. PNPG3 | reverse complement strand
CCTCGCCCACGAACAGCGGATTGTTCTTCTGGCGGCGGCACAGCACCTGGATCGCCCGGTTGATCTCGGAATTACGTCCGATCACCGGGTCGATCTTGCCGTCACGCGCCTTCTTGTTGAGATTGACGCAATAGGTCTCCAGCGCCTCGCCCTTCTTCTTGGAGTCGTCGGTGCCCTTGGTCTCGGTCTCCTCGTCGACGCCGCGCACGGGCCGCGCCTCGGAGACGCCCGGCCGCTTGGCGATGCCGTGGCTGA
>NZ_JALLKV010000281.1:0-255 GCF_023093815.1 Pseudomonas sp. PNPG3 | reverse complement strand
ACGCCGTCGATAATCCGGCCGGAGGCGCGGAAGGACTCGCCGAGGACCTGCAGGCCAGCGCAAATGGCCAAGATGGGGCGGCCGGCCGTGGCGGCGCGGGTCAGCCCGCCATCGGCAATGAGGTGTTCTGCGGCAAGAATCTGCGCGGTGTCTTCGCCGCCGCCAATGGTATAAATATCCAGCGTTTCGGGCACGGGTTCGCCAAGCCGGATGGGGTGAATCTCGGCGTCGAGGCCGCGCATGCGGGCGCGCTGG
>NZ_JALLKV010000280.1:0-255 GCF_023093815.1 Pseudomonas sp. PNPG3 | reverse complement strand
GTCGGCATCTATTGCTTCATCTTCTTCATGATGATCGGCGCCGGTGCCGGAGCATATTTCTTTCCGGAGCAGCCGTCAGCCGCGGTCACGAAGGAAGACATCGCCCAGCGCGAGGAAGACGACGCCGAGCGAGCCAAGGCGCGCAAGGAGCGCGAACAGCGCATCGCCACCGAAGCCGCCGTGATGAGCAAGGGCAGCTATGGCGACGTGGTGGCCTTGCGCGCCGGGCGCTTCGTCGAACATGCGCAGGGCGAA
>NZ_JALLKV010000279.1:0-256 GCF_023093815.1 Pseudomonas sp. PNPG3 | reverse complement strand
ACGGCGACGTAGATGCAGCGGACCTGCTGCGAGGGGTCGCCGGTCTCCCAGTTCGCCTTCTGGTTCAGGATCGTGTCCAGGGCGACGGTGGTCTTGCCGGTCTGGCGGTCGCCGATGATCAGCTGACGCTGGCCGCGGCCGATCGGCGTCATCGCGTCGATCGCCTTGAGGCCGGTCTGCATCGGCTCCTTGACGCTCTTGCGCTGCATGACGCCGGGCGCCTGCAGCTCGAGGGCGCGGCGGCCGACGGTCTCGA
>NZ_JALLKV010000027.1:0-73975 GCF_023093815.1 Pseudomonas sp. PNPG3 | reverse complement strand
CCTGCCCGAATGGCACGCTTGAAAATAAATTTCTAAAGACAGTTGCTCCCACAGGGGATAGCGCATGGCTCGAGGCCGATGCGGTCAAGGTGGGAGCTGGCTTGCCGGCGATGGGCTGCAAAGCGGCCCCGGGGTCTAAATATCTAAGCCAAGGCGCATCGCACAACGGCCCGCAAGCCCATGGGCACGCTCGTCCGCCAGAATCTGCTGCAAGCGTGCATCCAGCAGCCCCTCATCGATCACCTCGAACCCTAACCGCGCATAGAACGGCGCATTCCATGGCACATCGGTAAAGGTGGTCAAGGTCAGCTCCCGCGCCCCCGCATGGCGCGCCGCATCGACCACCTGCTGCAGCAGCTTGCGCCCGACACCTTGCCCCTGGGCCTCCCGGCGCACCGAAATTTCATGAAGATGCAGCGCCTGATCCACGAGCCGGGCACAGGCAAACCCCAGAATGCGCCCATCCGGCCCCTCGGCCACCCAGCTCCCGCCAGCTTCGACAAATGCCTGATGGGCGCCGCAGTCCATCACATCTCCTTGCGCCAGCCATGCCAGCGCCGGCCGGGCGGCAAAAGCCTGGGCCGCCGAGCGCTCGACGTCCGGGAGCCATTGAATGTCTTGCACGAGGGTAGGGCGAATGCGCATGAAGAAGTCCTTTCGTTCTAGTCTGCCGCCAGCACCTGCGGCTGCAATTGCCAGCGCACCGAGCTTACACCTTTCTCCAGGCTCACCCGGCTGACCAACCGTTCCAGTTGCGCTGGCGCCTGCGCGGTGCCGAGCAGTTCGGCGCGTACTTCCAGGCGTGCGGGGTTCGCCAGGTCTTCGCTGTGCAGTGACTGCAGGCGCAGCTGCGGGTCGCCCAGGCTGTGCAACATCAGGCTGCGGACCTGGATCTCGTCCTCGGCGCGGCAGACGATGCGCACCTCGAAGTGCTGCTCCACCTCGCTGGCCGGCACCACTTCCTGGCGGTCCAGGCGCTGGGCAATGTCGCGCAACAGGATGTTGGCACACAGCACCACCAGGCTACCCAGCGTCGCTTCCAGCAGCAGCCCGAGGCTGCACAGCACGCCGACTGCGGCCGTGCACCACAACGTGGCGGCAGTGTTCAGGCCACGTACGTTGAACCCGTCACGCATGATCACGCCGCCACCCAGAAAACCGATGCCCGATACCACGTACGCGGCGATACGCGACGCATCGGTGGGCGCCATGCCCGGCACCGCCTGGGTCATCAGCACGAACAGGCAGGCACCGGTGCTGACCAGTGCATTGGTGCGCAGCCCGGTCAGGCGCTGGCGCAGTTGACGTTCGGCACCGATCAGCGCCCCCAGCAGCAGGGCGATGCTGACACGCAGCAGAAATACTTTCCAATCCATAGCAAACCTCTTCCACGGGCACACGCCCGCAAGAACGCCATCAGCTGGCGCGGTTGAAAAACCAGAAAATGCGCAGGACCACGAAGGGGGAGGAAGAAGAGGGGGATTACAAGAAACCACCGTCTTGCCAGGCCGGCCAGACAGTGCAGGACACTGCCGGACTAGCGCGCCACTTGGGCCTGTCGCATGCGACTGGGGCTACTGTCCAATGCAGGTCTCCTGTTCAGGGATGCAAAATTGCGCCGCGGACGTTACGCCCCGTGGCAGGCCAGGTCAAGGGCAAAAACATGACAATGGCTTCATCCGCAAGGGCCCGCAACCGGTCACGCCTGCATGGAAAAAAACGCGGGCAATCGGTACCCTTGCGCCTTCCCTTGCCATCCCCCGGACCGTTCCATGCTGTTCAATCTCGCCGTACTGTTCGGCACCCTGGTGGCCATGGAGGGCGTTGGCACGCTGGCTCACAAGTACATCATGCATGGCTGGGGCTGGTGGTTGCACCGCTCGCACCATGAGCCGCAACTGGGCATGCTCGAAACCAATGACCTGTACCTGGTAGCCCTGGGGCTGATCGCCACGCTGCTGATGGCCCTGGGCAAGGGTGGTTTTGCGCCCTTGCAGTGGGTGGGTGGCGGCGTGGCGGGGTACGGCGTGCTGTATGTCGTGGCCCACGACGGGTTCTTTCATCGGCATTGGCCACGCAAGCCACGGCCGGTCAACCGCTACCTCAAGCGCCTGCACCGCGCACATCGGTTGCATCATGCGGTGAAGGGGAGAACGGGGAGTGTGTCGTTCGGGTTCTTCTATGCACCGCCTTTGAAGGTGTTGAAACAGCAGTTGCGGCACAAGCGCAGCCAGTTGTGACAGCGACTGGCAGAGCAGCCCACGATGATGCAACTGCACATGACTCATTGAGTCAGCAGGGACCCTGTGGGAGCGGCTTCAGCCGCGAACACCGGCGCAGCCGGTGCCATGCACCGAGTTGGATTCTTCGCGGGTAAACCCGCTCCCACAGGGTACGTGGAAAGGCCCTCAATTCACCGTTTCACCCTTGGGCTGCGCCACCACATGCCCGCGGCTCACCCACCAGCCAAACGCCGCCGCGGTGAAGAACATGATAAGGCTGTACAGCGCCGCCGGCACTGCCATGGTGGCGTTGTTCAGCAGCGAAGGGCTCAATGCCAGGGCAATCGCCAAGGTGCCGTTATGGATGCCGATCTCCATGCCGATCGCAATCGCCTGGCGCTTGGGAATGTTCAGCAGGCGCGGTACCCAGTAGCCCACGCTCAGGCTCAGCAGGTTGAACAGCAGCGCGGCCAGGCCCACCACCGGCGCGTAGGCAACCACGGTCTGCCAGTCCTTGGCCAGCGCCAGGACGATGGTGAACGCCAGGAACAACGCAGCCACCAGCTTCATCGGCTTCTCCATGCGCGCGGCGAAGGCGGGTGCAAAGCGGCGAACCAGCATGCCCAGCGCCACCGGCAGCAGGACGATGGCAAACACCTGCATCACCTTGGCAAACTGCAGCGGTATGGCCTGGTCCGATGCCATGAACCAGCTCAGCGACAGGTTCACCAACAGTGGCATGGTCAGGATCGCGATCAGCGAGTTGACTGCCGTCAGGGTGATATTCAATGCCACATCGCCATGGGCCAGGTGGCTGAACAGGTTGGCCGTGGTACCGCCCGGCGAGGCGGCCAGCAACATCAGCCCCACCGCCAGCGCCGACTCCAGGCCAAACCCGTTGGCGATCAGGAAGCACACCAGCGGCAGCAGCAGGATCTGGCAAACCAGGCCTACCACCACCGGCTTGGGGTACTTCACCACGCGGGCGAAGTCGGCCAGGGTCAGCGATAACCCGAGACCGAGCATGATGATGCCCAGGGCCAGCGGCAGAAAAGCGGTGAGCAAAGGGGAGGCGGTCATGGGCGGTCTCTCGGGCGAAGGATCCGGTGGAGTGTAGGTCGGCCCTGATTGATAGCTAATCGCAAAACGCCAGCCCTTGGTAACCGTTTGTTACCAAGCGCAGCGGCCAGCGAGGCTGTATGCCGCGTTGCAGCAGGCCTGCAGGCGCAGTAGCATTCCTGTTTTTACCGAGGATTAGCCTGTCATGCCGTTCCAGCAAGGTCTGCTTGCCACCCCGGTGCCGGCCCACGCCCGTCACCTGTTCTTCTCCCTGCAGTCGCCCGAGGCCCTGCCTGCCGCCCTGGATGCCTTGCTGCCGCAGGTCGATGGCGAACAGTTGATCCTGGGTGTCGGCGCCCCGCTGGCCAAGGCCCTGGGCCGTGACGTACCTGGCTTGCGCGCCTTCCCCCAGCTGGATGCTGCCGTGGAGAACCCCAGCACCCAACACGCCCTGTGGCTGTGGCTGCGTGGCGACGAGCGCGGTGACCTGCTGCTGCGGGCCCAGGCCCTTGAGCTGGCATTGGCTCCGGCCCTGCGCCTGGCCGACAGCGTCGATGGCTTCCTGCACCGTGGCGGCCATGACCTGACCGGCTATGAGGACGGCACCGAAAACCCGGTGGACGAAGAGGCCGTGCAGGCGGCAATTGGCGCCGATGGCTCCAGCTTTGCCGCGTTCCAGCTGTGGAAGCACGACCTGGAGTACTTCAAGTCGCTGCCCCAGGCTGACCAGGACAACATCATCGGCCGGCGCCTTAGCGACAACGAAGAGCTCGACGACGCCCCCGAGTCCGCCCACGTCAAGCGCACGGCCCAGGAAAGTTTCGAACCAGAAGCGTTCATGGTCCGTCGTTCGGTGGCCTGGGCAGACCAACGCGGCGCTGGCCTGGCCTTCGTGGCCCTGGGCCACAGCTTCGATGCGTTCGAGGTGCAGCTGCGGCGCATGAGCGGCCTGGAGGACGGCATCATCGACGGCCTGTACCGCTTCAGCCGGCCACTGACCGGTGGATACTACTGGTGTCCGCCGATGAGCGAGACGGGTGTCGACCTGAGCCTGTTGCTGCAAGCCTGATCGCTAAACATCCAGATACAGAAACACCGGACGCAGCCGGGGGCAGCGGCTAGCCTTGAAAGTTTCCGCTTCATGACGGGAGCTTTTCCATGTACGCACGTCGTGATGTCCTACGTGCGGGTGCCACTTTGGGCTTGCTGGCCGCCAGCCCCTGGTTGCACGCCGCTGCCCCGGCGGGTTTGCTGACCCGCCAAGTGCCGAGCACCGGTGAAGCGCTGCCGGCGATCGGCGCCGGTACCTCCGGCAGTTTCGAAGTGCAAGCCGGTTCTGCCCAGTACCAGCAGCTGAAAGTTGTACTGCAGGCGTTCTTCGAAGGCGGTGGCCGGGTTATCGACACCTCGCCCAACTACGGCGGCGCCGACAGCATTCTCGGCCAGCTGCTGGAAGAGGGCGGCTGGCACCGGCAATGCTTCATTGCCACCAAGATCGCCGCCGACAGCCGGGCAGACGCCGAAGCGCAATGGGCCGGCAGCCTCGCGAGCCTGCGCACCGACAAGGTCGACTTGCTGCAGATCCACAACCTGCGCGACTGGCAGACCCAGCTGCCTTATGCCCGCGAATTGAAGCAGCAGGGCAAGACCCGCTATGTCGGCATCACCCATTACCTGAACAGTGGCCAGGACGAGGTAGCCCGCATCGTGCGCAGCGAGCCGCTGGACTTCATCCAGATCAACTACTCGGTCAATGCCCCCGACGCCGCCCGCGAACTGCTGCCGCTGTGCCAGGACAAGGGCGTCGCCGTGCTGGTCAACCGGGCGTTCGACGATGGCCGCCTGTTCGCCCGGGTGAAGGACCAGGCCTTGCCCGGCTGGGCCGCAGAGGCGGGTGTCGGCAGCTGGGCGCAGCTGTTTCTCAAGTTCGCCATCAGTCACCCGGCGGTGACCACGGTCATCCCCGCGACCAGCCGGCCCGAGCGCCAACTTGACCAGCTCAAGGCCGGGCACGGGCCGTTGCTGACCCTGGCGCAGCAACAGGCGCTGATCAAGCAGTTTGCCTGACACCATGGCAGCCTGGCGGCGGCGCCTGGACCAGGGGCTGAACATCCAGCCCGGCGAAGGGCCGGCGGTGATCGCCGGTTTGCTGCTGTTCTACCTGTTGTTCACTGGCTATTTCATGCTGCGCCCGGTGCGCGAAACCATGGGCGTCGCCGGTGGCGTGGACAACCTGCAATGGCTGTTCACCGGCACTTTCGTCGCCACCCTGGCGTGCCTGCCGTTGTTTGGCTGGCTGGCCTCCAAGGTGCAGCGCCGGTACATCCTGCCATGTACCTACGGCTTTTTCGCCAGCAACCTGCTGCTGTTCGCCGTGCTGTTTGCCCGCAATCCGGAAGCTTCATGGGCGGCGCGGGCCTTCTACATCTGGTTGTCGGTGTTCAACCTGCTGAGCATCTCGCTGGCCTGGAGCGTGCTCGCCGACCTGTTTTCCACCGCACAAGGCAAGCGCCTGTTCGGCCTGCTGGCGGCCGGGGCCAGCCTGGGTGGACTCAGCGGCCCCATCCTGGGCACGCTGCTGGTAGCGCCGCTGGGCCATGCCGGCTTGCTGTTGCTGGCCGCAGCGCTTCTTTTGGGCAGCATTGGCGCTACGTTGTACTTGCAACGCTGGCGAAAGCTCAACCTTCTACCGGCGCAAGCCGAGCGGGTGGATTCCCGGCCACTGGGCGGCAACCCGTTTGCCGGTGCCACTGCCGTACTGCGCTCGCCCTACCTGTTGGGCATTGCCCTGTTCGTGGTGTTGCTCGCCAGTGTCAGCACCTTCCTGTATTTCGAGCAGGCACGCATCGTCAGCCAAACCTTCACCGACCGTACCCGGCAAACCCAGGTGTTCGGCCTGATCGACAGCGTGGTACAGGCCCTGGCCATCCTCACCCAGGTGTTCCTCACCGGTCGCCTGGCACGCCGGCTGGGGGTGGGCGTGCTGCTGGTGGCGGTGCCGCTGGTGATGGCTGCGGGCTTCCTGTGGCTGGCACTGGCCCCGATGTTCGCCGGGTTCGTGGTGGTGATGGTGGTGCGTCGGGCGGGTGAGTACGCGCTGGTGCGGCCGGGGCGGGAGATGCTGTTCACCGTGCTGCCCGTCGAGGACAAGTACAAGGCCAAGAACTTCATCGACACCGTGGTTTACCGCGGCGGTGATGCGTTGAGTGGTTGGCTCAAACGCGCGCTGGACGTGATGGGCGAGTATCCGCAACTGGCGATGTTGATCGGTACGTTGATTACCTTGGGTTGGGCGCTGACCGGCGGGGTGCTGGGAAGGCGACAGGCACGCCTGGAAAGCACATCGCGCGACTGACAGGCGCGCCAAATATGCTGATGCCGCTTATTTAATGCCGCTGGTCCGAACGCTTCGCATTAAACCGAATCCGCCGAAATGACCGAACTCCCAACAGGTGTACGGCGGGTAATGCCGTGCATTCCGAAGTCATACGAGGTTTAAGACCATGGCCAACAAAGAGAACAGCCGCACCGGCAACCAGCAAGGCAGCCAGGGTGGCAACAAGAACCCGGGCAACTTTGCCAATGACCGCGAAAAAGCCTCCGAAGCTGGGCGCAAGGGCGGCCAGCAATCCGGTGGTGGCCGTACCAGCGAATCGGGCCGCAAGGGCGGCCGTTCGTAAGTGAGCCTACGCAGTGCCCGGGTGATCGGGCACTGCGATTCTGCACATGAGGAGAACCCCATGCGATTGATCCCCCTGATAGCGCTGGTGGGCACGCTTGGCTTGCTGGGTGGCTGTTTCGACCGGGACAACGACCACCCGGCAAAGGATGCCGACCAAAGCAAACCTTCGCTGCAGATGCAGCAACCCAGCGACAAACCTGCTCCCCAACCTGCGCCGGACCCTGAACCGATGCCCGGGCAGAAACCCAGCCAATAAAACGCGGACAAGGACTACGGCATGACGGTAATGACCCGCAAGACCAGCGCGGTGATACCGGCTTCGGCAACTGGGCCAAGCCTGAAGGAGCGTTACCACAAGCTGCTCGTGAGCCACGACACCACGAGCAAAGCCTGGCTGAGCGAACAATTGGCACGCGCGCAGCGTTTGCCGGATGACCTGCCTGCCGATCCTGCTCAGCTGGAAGCCTGGAGCGCTGGCCATGCAAGCCAGGTGGCCGAAGCCTATGCCGGTTACCTCGAACAACGCCGCCAAGGCGCACCTCGGCGCTACTTTGCCAACCGCGCCCAGGCGTTGTGGTTCCTGCAACAAGTGGCGCCCACCAAGGCAGTGGACGGGGCATGGCTGCACAGCACCTTGCGTCACTGGGGCGATCCGCGCTATCACGGCCTGATTCGCACCTACTTGGAAGAACTGGGTGGCGGTGATCCGCGCTGCAACCATGTGCTGATCTACCAACGGCTGTTGAGCCGGCTGGGTTGCCTGGGCCTGCCTGAATTGGACGACCAGCGTTACCTGCAAGGTGCCTTGCAGTTGGCATTGGGGCGCCATGGCGATGATTTTCTTCCCGAGCTGATCGGCTACAACCTGGGCTATGAACAACCACCGTTGCATTTGCTGATTACCACTTACGAACTGGCGGAAGTGGGCATCGATGGCCATTATTTCCAGCTCCATGTGACCATCGACAACGCGGCCAGCGGGCATGCGCATCTGTCCATCCAGGCGCTACGCCAATTCTGCCCGGTCGACGACGCTGGTCAGTTCTACCAGCGGGTGCGCAGCGGGTACCGCTTGAATGACCTGGGGCTTGATACACCCAGCCTGATCAGCAGCTTCGATCTTGAATCCGAGCTGCTGTCGGCACTGGAGCGCAAGCGCAATTTTGGCCAATTCATGCATTCCGACCATTGCCGCTTGCAAAAACGCACCGTCAACCAATGGCTGGCCGAGCCCGGTGCCATGCCCGCGTTTCTGCAAGCCTTGCAGGCACAGGGCTGGATCCGCCGTGGTGAAGCACCCGCCAACAGCCGCTGGTGGGGACTCATCGATGGCCCCTCGGCACCGATGTATGGCGTGTTCACGGCGTATGAAAAACAGCTATGGCACGACTGGATCGCTGCAGGCTTGCAAGCCCGCGGGTGTCGCGTGCTGCCCGGCAGCTGGGAGGTGAAGGTGGAATCGGATGATACGCTCGCGACTCCTGCCCCGGACGCCGATATCCAGACGTTGATCGACACGATGTCCGGTAACCGTCATGCGACACCGGAAGGGTTGCTGGCCACACGGCGCTACTTGCGTGCTACCGGCCTGAATCAGGAGGTAACCCGCTGATGCTGCTCGATCCACAACAAATCCAGGCTGACCAGGCAATGCTGCAATTGGGCAGGCGCCTGCGCGCCGACGGCTACCGCTTCACCTGTGTCACCCCGGCAACCCATGCTCGCGTGAATGCGCGCCCGGAAGCCGGGCAAGCCAGGACAGTGCGCGATGTGTTCGGCTGGAGCCGCCCGTTCCGTTCGTCATTGGTTTCTGCCGATGAGCTGGACCAGATGCGGCGGGCCCAGGTGCTCAAGCAGCACGGAGAACTGCTGATCAGCACCGTGCGCTGGTCCACGATCGACGACCTGCTGCTGCTGCACTCTGCTTACCCCACCGAGGAAACCGACGCAGTGTTTCTCGGCCCCGACAGTTACCGTTTCGCCCAAGTGATTCACGATCACCTGCAACGCACCCCCAAGCGTGTCGAGCATGCCGTGGATATCGGGTGCGGCACGGGTGTCGGCGCCTTGCTGATCGCCCGCGCGGCGCCCCATGCCCAGGTCAGCGCCGTGGATATCAACCCGCTCGCGCTGCGTTATACCGCGATCAACGCGGCATTGGCGGGGTTGAGCAATGTTTCCGTGGAACCCAGTGACGTGCTCGACGGCATTACCGGGCTGTTCGACCTTATCGTTGCCAACCCGCCGTACATGCTGGATGCCTGCCAACGTACCTATCGGCATGGCGGTGGTTCGCTCGGCGCGCAGCTTTCGCTGCGTATCGTCGAGCAAGCTTGCGAGCGGCTCGGCTCGGGGGGCTCGCTATTGTTGTATACCGGCGTGGCGATAAGCGAAGGCCGTGATGCCTTGCTCGAAGCCATTCGCCTGCGCCTGGCAGGCCCGGAATGGTCCTGGGTGTATCGGGAAATCGACCCGGACGTGTTTGGCGAGCAACTGAACGAACCCGGTTACGAGCAGGTCGAGCGCATCGCCGCGGTGGTGCTCACAGTCACCCGCAACAGTTGAGGCAGCATGGCCCGACCCTGCACGTTCGGCATCGAGGAAGAATACCTGCTGGTGAACCTGGACACGGGGCAGGTGCCAGCCACACCTTCGCCAGCCGTGCTCGGGCGTTGTCGCAAGGCGCTGGGCCAGCATTTTGCCCAGGAAATGTTCCGCAGCCAGATCGAGGTGGCCTCGCCGGTGTTCGCCAACCTGTTCGAGGCACGCGAGTTCTTCCAGCACAGCCGCCAGCGGCTGAACACAGCGCTGGCCGAAGAGGGCATGGGCCTGTACGGCGCGGCAAGCCACCCCAATGCCGCCTGGCTGCGTCAGAAACCTGCAACCCCTGCGCATTACCAGCAACTGTTCGCTGACTACCGGCATGTGGCGCGGCGCAGCCTGCTCAACGGCCTGCATGTTCACGTGGGCGTACCGCCAGGTTGCGACCGCATCCAATTGATCAACCGTGTTCTGGGCTGGCTGCCTCTGTTGCTGGTGCTGAGCACGTCATCCCCGCTGTGGGCAGGCCAGTGCACCGGCTACATGAGCTACCGGCGGGTAATTTGCGGGGAGTGGCCGCACATGGGTTTGCCCGAGCCGTTGCCGGACTGGGCTGCCTACGAGCGCTACCGTGCATTGCTGCAACGCACAGGGTCGCTGGCCGCGGATGGCGACTTCTGGTGGGCGATCCGGCCTTCACGGCGCTTCCCGACGGTCGAACTGCGCATCTGCGATGGCTGCCCGCGGCTGGAGGACGCGCTGTGCATCGCCGCGCTATTTCGCCACCTGGTCGAGCACAGCATCGTGTACCGGCACGACTCGTCCGCCTGCAACCGCGAGCAGCGCTGGATCACCCAGGAAAACTACTGGCGCGCCATGCGCCATGGGCGCCAGGGCGAGTTCATTGGCCTGCATGAGCAGCAGCCGGTCACGGCCGTAGGTTGGTTGGCCCAGTTGCAGGAACAGTTGCCGATCGACACTGTAGACGCCGAACGCGCCTTCCTGCATGCACAGCGCCTGCTGCGCGATGGCACCCATGCCGACCAGCAGCTGCAATGCCTGGCCCAGGCCAGCGCTGCAGGCTTGGGCAGGGCGCAGGCATTACGAGCCGTGGTGGCCGCCGGGGCTTGCAATTAGCCGGGGTTGACCGAAAATGGCCGCGCCTTTCGCAGCCACCCGGAACCACCTGCGCCATGATGCTGATCAAGCAATTCCCCGACATTTCCCTGGACGACACGTTGTTTGTCTTCGCCCTCGAAGCCGAGGCCGGCGATGTATTCGCTGACGTCAACACCGTGTTCACCGGCATCGGCAAGGTCAATGCCGCCATCGCCCTGACCAAGGCCATTGCTGCGCGCCGGCCCAGGCTGATCGTCAACCTCGGCTCGGCCGGCAGCCAGCGCCATGGCAAGGGCGAGGTGGTGTGCTGCACCCGCTTCGTGCAGCGCGACATGGACGTGACCCCACTGGGCTTCGCCCGTTACCAGACACCTTTGTCGGACATCCCGGTGGTGCTGGAGCATGGGGCGCAGATCCCCGGCCTGCCCCTGGAGACCTGCGGCAGTGGTGACAGCTTCGAGATCAACCATGGCGATGCACCCTATGACGTGGTCGACATGGAAGCCTACGTGTTGGCGCTAATCGCACGCAGCGAAGGCATCCCGTTCGTGTGCCTGAAGTACATTTCCGATGATGCCGGCAGTGACGCGGCGCAGGACTGGGCGGTACAGGTGCACTTGGCTGCCGAGGCCTTCAGGCGGGTGCTGTTTAGCCCGGTGTGACCGCTGGTCGGTGTTTGGGCCAGTCGAAAAAAACCATCGATGAGGGCTCTCCTCGAAAACGGTAAGACGGCCTTCGCGGGCAAGCCCGCGAATGGGCCAACACCGGTACACCAGAGGAGAGGCCCCCATGCCTAACAAACCCCACGACCAGTTCAGCATGCAGAACCCGCTGACCCAGTACCCGCATCCACCATTCCCGGCCCAAGGCCAACCAGCACCGGGGCTGGATGCCAACATGCAGCCCGAGCCAGACCACGGCGAAACCACCTACAAGGGTTTTGGCCGCCTGGCAGGGCGCAAGGCGCTTATCACCGGTGCGGATTCGGGCATCGGCCGTGCAGTGGCCATCGCCTTTGCCCGTGAGGGTGCCGACATTGCCCTCAACTACATGCCCATCGAGCAACCCGATGCCCGCGAAGTCATCAAGCTGATTGAAGCCGAAGGCCGCAAGGTGGTGGCAATTGCCGGTGACCTGAAGGATGAGCAGTTCTGCAAGGAGCTGGTCGACCAGGCCCATGAGCAACTTGGCGGGCTGGACATCCTGGTCAACGTCGCCGGCAAGCAGGAGGCGCGCAAGGACATCAGCCAGATCAGCCACGAACAGTTCGATCACACCCTGAAAACCAACGTCTACGCGCTGTTCTGGCTGTGCCAGGCAGCTGTTCCGCTGATGCCGGCGGGGGCGACCATCATCAATACCGCCTCGATCCAGTCCTACCAGCCTTCGGCCACCTTGCTCGACTATGCCACCACCAAGGCCGCGATCGTCGCCTTTACCAAGGCCTTGGCCAAGCAGGTTATCGAGCGCGGCATCAGGGTCAATGCCGTGGCCCCGGGGCCTATCTGGACCGTGCTGCAGCCCAGTGGCGGCCAGCCGCCGGAGAAAATCCCCGAGTTCGGCGCACAAACGCCGATGAAGCGACCGGGGCAACCCGCCGAGTGTGCGCCGGTGTATGTGTTGCTGGCCAGCCAGGAGTCCAGCTACATCACCGGCGAGGTGTTCGGCGTGACCGGCGGCAACCCGCTGCCGTAGGACGGGGCGTTTAAACCTTCGCCGCCCGTTGCAGTCGATTCAGGTATTGGCAGGCAACCCTGGGAGCACCTTCAATGGCTAGGGCAATCTGGAAAGGCGCCATCAGTTTCGGCCTCGTGCATATCCCCGTGGCCCTCAATACCGCGGTGCGCACCGAGCGGGTCGATTTCGACTGGCTCGACAAGCGCAGCATGGAGCCGGTCGGCTACAAGCGGGTGAACAAGGTCACTGGCAAGGAAATCGACAAGGACAACATCGTCAAGGGCGTCGAGTTCGAGAAGGGCCGCTATGTGGTGATCAGCGAGGAGGAAATCCGCAAGGCCCGGCCCGAGGCGACCCAGACGATCGATATCTTCTCCTTCGTGGAGGCTGGCGAGATCCCGCTGCAGCACTTCGACACGCCGTATTACCTTACCCCCGACCGCCGTGGCGGCAAGGTATACGCCTTGCTGCGCGAAACCCTGGCGAAGACCGGCAAGGTGGCGCTGGCCACGGTGGTGCTGCACACCCGCCAGCACCTGGCGTTGTTGCGGCCGCTGGATGATGCACTGGTGATGATCACCTTGCGCTGGCCTGAAGAAGTGCGTGGGCTGGAAACGCTGGAGCTGGACAGCAGCGTCACCGAGGCCAAGGTGGACAAGCGCGAACTGGACATGGCCAAGCGGTTGGTCGAAGACATGAGCGGGCAGTGGAAGCCTGCGGATTACCACGATGCCTTTCGCCAGACCATCATGGACCTGGTGGAAGAAAAGGCCAGCAAGGGCAAGATCGAGACCGTGGAGAAGGGCGAGGCGACGGAAGCAGGGAAAGGCGCGGACATCCTCGACCTCACCGAACTGCTCAAGCGCAGCCTCGGTGGCAAGAAGCCGGCGAAGAAGACACGCAAGGCGTCGTGAAAGAGATCGTCCCCGCAAGCCAGCTCGCATGGAACTGTACATAACGCGGCCCCCTGTGGGAGCGGCTTTAGCCGCGAACACCGGCGCAGCCGGTGCCATGCACCGCGTTGAATTCTTCGCGGCTAAAGCCGCTCCCACAGGTACAGCGTTGCTCTCGAGGTTGTCGCTGTACCTGTGGGAGCGGCCTTGTGTCGCAAAAGGGCCGCAACGCGGCTCCAGGATTGATGCGCAACAGTTGAAATTGCTGGGGCTGCTTTGCAGCCCTTTCGCGACACAAGGCCGCTCCCACAGGGATCGCGCCAACTTTTAGAATTTGAGCAAGACAGTTGCTACCACAGGGTACGCGCCGCCTGCAAACCAGCATCAGATCTGAGTCTGCAACCCCGCCAGATAATCACCAAACCCTTCGCGGGCGCGGCTGTCGCGCCGGCTGCTGGTGGCCACGCTGTGCCTGGCGGTCCATACGATCTGCGCACCACTGGCCTGCAGGTCGCTGACCAGTTGCACATCCTCATGCGCCGCCAGTGGCTGGAAGCCGCCCACGCGATCATAGGCGTCGGCACACACCCCCAGATTGGCCCCATGCACATGCCGATGCCCTTCATGTGCCTGGTAACGGCTATGGTACAGCTTGCGCAAGGCCGCTGTCTGCCAGGGTTGCCAGTACTCGACGTGCACCGTGCCGCACACTACCTCGGCCCTGCAGGCCAGTTGCGACAGCAGCCAGTGCGCCGGCACCCGGCTGTCGGCATCGGTGCACGCCAGCCACTGCGCGCCGCGCTCGAGCATGTATGCCGCGCCCACCCGGCGGGCCATACCGACGTTGCCGGCATCCACGGTCAGCACCTGTACACCGAACCGCCTTGCCACGGCGGCGCTGCCATCGCTGCAGCGGTCCAGCACCACCAGCACCTCCACCTGGTGCCCCGCCTGCTGCGCCTGCAGGGCGGCAGCCTGTACTGCCCGCAGGCAGCGCCCAAGGCGCCGGGCCTCATTGTGGGCCGGGATCACCACGGCAATCATGGGCAGGTCTCATCGAGTTCGACCACGCTGGGCTGAGAGGACCAGTACTCCAGCAAGAAGTCCGCCTCGTCATGCTGGAACTGCAGATACAGCGGAAGGTGCCGGGCCAGCATGCGGTGCACTTCACGCCCGTCCTGCGGGCAGCCGACGATGGGATGCTTCCAGTGGCAGGCCAGCAGCCCGCCGTCGTAGGTCAGGCTGGCCACCGACTGTTCGATCACCTGCAACCAGTCGGTCGGGTCTAGGTAGTAACCCACCTCGCTCAGCACGATCAGGTCGAAACGCCCACCTGGCCAGTCCGCCGGCAGCCGCGCCAGTTCCACCGAGACATTGCGCAGCCCAGCCAAGCGTTCACCGGCCAGCGCTACCGCAGTAGGGTCCAGGTCCTGGCACACCAGGTTGGCACAACGCTCGGCCAGCAAGGCGCTGAGCTCGCCATTGGCGCAAGCGGGCTCGAACACGCGCTGGTAGCACTGGCGCGGCAGGCAGGCCATGACCAGCTCGCGCTTGCGCTTTTCGTACCAGCGGGTGCGAAAGGCCCAAGGGTCTTCACTGGTGGCGTACAGGTCGGCGAAATACTGTGGGTCGAGGCTCATGACAACTCCATTTACAGGAACACCAGTTCGAAAGGTTGCAGCAGACAATCCAGCAAGTTCGGCGGCAGTACGGGCGGGCGCTGGCCGTCCGGTTCGAGTTGGCTGACATGGGCGGCCAGGGCCTTGCGCTTGCGGGCCAGGCGGGCCTCGTCCAGCTGAATGCGGTGGGCACGCGGCCACGGCAGACGCGGGTCGTCCGGTCGTGCCCAGTGCCACGCCCACACGGGTACTTCCAGGCATTGCGCCTTGCGCATCCGGGCCGCCTGCGCGGCAGCCCGGCCTACGGCTTCGTGGTCACAGTGGCCATCGCCGCTCCAGGTAGCCATCAGCAGGTCGTCAGGCCTGAGCAACTGGCTCAGGTGGTTGAGCAGAAATGCCTCGTCACGTGGCAACGCGCCGTCCTTGAGGTGGAGCCGTCGCCAGTCCAGGCGGCCGAGGTCTAGGTCAAGCTGTTGCAGGGCATGGTGGCTCTCCAGTGGCCTTTGCCGGCGCAGGCGGCGTTCGCTCCAGTGGGTAGAGCCAGGGTGGCTGGCTTCACCATCGGTGGCGGAGATCAACACCAGGTCGTCTTCCCGGCCGTGGAAGCCCGCCAGCAGCCCGCCGGCCATGAGAATCTCGTCATCGGGGTGCGGTGCCAGCAGCACCAGGCGGCGGCCCGGCGGGCACAATTGCTGAGGGGTGATCCAGGTGGCCCTGGCCAGGTGCGCGGCCTGCTGCCAGTCCGCCCACGGTGTACCGCTGTTCGCCTGGATCAGGTTCTCGCTCATAGTTGCCAGACTCCCGCCGGCTGTTTTGCCAATTGCTCCCCGAGCGCCGCCAGGTCGCGCTCGGCATGGCTCTGGCGCAGGAACACCGGCAAGTCGGCACTCAGCCGGGCAAAGTGGTTGTCACGGCAGAAAGGAGTGGCGCCCAGCGCCCGGCCAACGTGGTGGATCACCTGTTCAACGGCCTGTTCTACCTGGGCGCGGGTGCGGCGCACTTCGAAGCTGGCGTCTGAGCCTGGCTGGCGGTCGATCCATGCCGCGCATTCGCGCAGTGCCGCCCTGGCGCCGTACAAGGCGGAGTCGACTGCGCCCAGGTGAGCGTCGGCATGTGGGTCGGGGCGGGGGTTGCGGCAGTGTTCGCGCAGGTAGTCGGCCAAGGCTTCGGCGGCGCCGTACCAGCAGGCTGCAATGCCAGCACCGCCATGCCAGAAGCCGGGGCGTGACAGGTATTGCCCGGGGCGGCCGATGGCGATGCCAGGGGTGTGGTTGAACTCGACTTCGACACTGGCGGTGGTGGCCATGCCAATGGCCTGCCAGCGTTCTATGGCAAGGCCCTGGCTGGGATGGGACAGTTCGATGGCCACCAGCTGGGGCTGGTCGTGCTGGTCCCAGGCCGTGACCAGCGCCCGGTCGATCTGCAGTGCGCCCGAACACCAGGCCTTGCGACCCTCCAGGCGGACCTGGTCGCCATCACGGGCGACAATGCAGGCGCGGGCATCCGGCGGTTCGGCGGCCCACACGCCCCATATACCGTCGGCAGCGTGGTGTGCAGCCGCGCATTCGGCAAGGATCGCCAACGCGTCGGTGTGGCCCTCGTACAGCTTGGCCAAGGCCAGGTCACAGCCTGCCACCCGGGCGAGGGTTTGCCAGCGCCGTAGCGTATTGCCCTGGCCGGGCAGGGGCAGCAGGTCGAGGTGGTCGGCTTGTAGTGCCTGAATCAGCTGCGGCAACTGGGTATCGAGGTTGAGCGGTTGCTGCCGCTCGCCGAAGGCTCGCAACAGGCGATCGAGGTTGGTCAGGTCAAAATCCTGGACAATGCTCATGGGCTCGGCTCCTTGGTGAGGCATTGCGGGCGTAGCGCTGAAGGCAAGCCGTCATCAGGCCAGCCCCAGCTGCTTGCGCATGCCCACG
Organism: Pseudomonas sp. PNPG3; assembly: GCF_023093815.1. Classification (NCBI taxonomy): domain Bacteria; kingdom Pseudomonadati; phylum Pseudomonadota; class Gammaproteobacteria; order Pseudomonadales; family Pseudomonadaceae; genus Pseudomonas; species Pseudomonas sp. PNPG3. The sequence goes on along the minus strand of NZ_JALLKV010000027.1, from coordinate 57,247 downwards.
GTGATCGATTGCCTGGTCTTGCCATAATCGGCCCAGGGGTCGTCGACATAGCCCAGGCGTTCAAGCACGTTGCCGATGTTCCACTGGTTGGCGCCCTTGAGTTGCGGCAGTTCCTCGCGCCAGATCGGCACGGATATCGGCAGGCCTTCGCGGGCGCGCAGGGTATACGCGCAGGCGGTGGTAGCCCCCTTGCCGTTGCGCAGGTAGTCGATGAAGATGCGCCCGATGCGATTTTTGGGCCCGGACACGGCACTGAGCCTGTCGGGGAACAACCTGGCCAGGTAATCGACGATGCCGTGGCTGAATGCCTTGACTTCATCCCAGCTGGCACGCCGGGTCAGGGGCACGACCAGATGCATGCCTTTGCCGCCACTGGTCTTGAGAAACACCTTCAGGCCCAGCTCATCCAGCAAGGTGAGGGCCAGTTGGGTGGCTTCCAGCATGGCCTTCCACGGCAGTGCCGGGTCCGGGTCAAGGTCGAGGACGAAGCGGTCGGGCTTGTCGAAGTCCTTGTCGGTGGCGTTCCAGGTGTGCAGTTCGAGCATGTTCATCTGCACCGCGCCGATCAAGGTGTCGGCGCGATTGATGACCATCGCCGCCTGGCCGGCCTCGGCCTTGTCATAGCTGAGCACGTTGGGCAGATGCAACTGGCCGGCGTTCTTCTGGAAGAACAGCTCCCCGGCCAGCCCATCCGGAGCACGTACCAGCGCCACCGGGCGATTCTTGAGCTGGGGCAGTATCCATTGGCTGACAGCGGCGTAGTACTCGACGACCTCGCGCTTGGTAACGCCGCTGGTGGCGTCGACCACCCGCTCGGGGTGGGTCAGGCGCAGCTCGCCCAAAGCCTCGGGGGCCTTGGCCTGCTTGCGCTTGGGCAGGGTCTTGGCGGGCATGCTGCGCTCCAGGTCGATGGCGGTAGCCGGTTTGTCATCGCGCAGGCCGTGGAACACCGAGTGGCGCACGATGCCGTCACGGGTCATCTGGGCATAGGCGACTTCGGCCAGCAGTTGCGGTTTCAGCCAGTGCACGCCCCGGGCTTCGGCCCCGGTGGGCGGGTTGGGCAGGGCCGGCTTGGCGGTTTCCAATGGTTTGAGCCGGGCATGGATGCTGGCCAGCGTGGTTGCACTGAAGCCGGTGCCGACCTTGCCGGCATAGCGCAACTCGCCGCTGTCGTTGTCGTGCAAGGCCAGCAGCAGGGCACCAAAGCCGCTGCGGCTGCCTTTGGGGTCGGTGTAGCCGACGATCACGAACTCCTGGCGCTGCTTGCACTTGAGCTTGATCCAGTCGGGGCTTCGGCGGCCGCTGTAGGGGCTGTCGACGCGCTTGCCGATCAGGCCTTCGAGTTGCAGCCGGCAGGCGCTGTCGAGCAGGGATTCGACCGGCTGGTCAAAATCGTCGGAGTACTTGAGCACGTCCGATTCGTTGTGCTCCAGCAGGCGCTGCAGGGTGTCTCGCCGGTCCTGCAGCGGTAACTGGCGCAGGTCCTGGCTGCCCAGGAAGGGCAGGTCGAACAGGTAATAGGTGATGTGCTCGTCATGCTCGGTGTCGAAAGCGTTCTGCAGCGCCTGGAAGTCCGCCGCGCCGTTTTCGCCAGCCACCACCACCTCGCCATCGAGCCAGGCCGAATCGAGGCCCAGCGCGCGCAAAGCGGCAACCTGCCTGGGCATCTTGCCGCTCCAGTCATGGCCATTGCGGGTGAACAGGCGCACGTCATCACCGTCGATGCGGGCAAGGATGCGGTAACCGTCGAACTTGACCTCGTAGCGCCAGTCGCCACTGGGCGGGGAGTCGACCAAGGTCGCCAGTTGTGGCTGCAGCTGCGCCGGCAACGGCACCTTCCGGCCTTTGCTGGCGGCTTTGCGACGTGGCGCGGCGGCCTTTTTTGCTGTCGGCTTGCGCGGCACCAGCGTGCGGTCGCTGAGCACGCTGTCGGGCTGGGCGTCGACGATGCTGTACTCGGCTTCGCTACGCGCCTGGCCGTCGTGCGACTTGACCAGCATCCACTGCTCCTTCTTGCCGGCCAGGTGGGTGCGGAACAGGTTCCATACACCGCCGAGCTTTTCGCCTTGCAGGCGGAAACGCAGTTTGCCCTTGGCATAGGCCTCATGCGCATCACCTTCGGGCTCCCAGATGCCCCGGTCCCAGACGATCACGTCGCCCGCGCCGTAATGCCCTTCGGGGATATGGCCTTCGAAGTCGGCGTAGTCCAGCGGGTGGTCCTCCACGTGCACGGCCAGGCGGCGCACCTTGGGGTCCAGCGACGGCCCTTTGGGGATGGCCCAGCTTTTCAGCGTGCCATCGAGTTCCAGGCGGAAGTCGTAGTGTAGGTGGCTGGCATCGTGCTTCTGGATGCAGAACTGCAGCGCGTGGGCCCGCTTGCCACGGCTGCGCTTGCCGCTGGGCTCGGGCGTGGCATTGAAGTCGCGCTTGCGCGCATATTCCTGCAGGGGCTTGGCCATGGCGGGCTCCGGGCGGTTCGCAGTCTCTAATCTGGGAGGCAACGGCCCGGGCGGTAGTTCAAAAAAACTCTGAATCTTCAAACAGCAAGTGCAGTCGACCGAATGAAGCCACCTGACGGAGAACGCACATGGCCCGAACAGATAAACCGAAGCCCTATACCCCCACTGAAATCGACGACACCGAAGACCGCATGGGCAGCGTGCATGAACTGGACTTCGACGAGCGCCTGGACGAGCGCGAGGGGCGTGCGGGTGACGAGCGACCGGCCGCGGACGTGGCCCGCGAGTTCCCGCCCCGGCGCGTGGCCGAAAGCGGCATGACTGGCGGCGAGGCGTTGAGCGACAGCCTGCACGAGGACAACGTCACCTACGACGACCTGAGCCCGGACACCTTGCTGGACGAGACCGGTGCCCGTGACCCGCACGAACCCGGTGGCAGCGGTGGCCCTGCAGACAAGACCCTTAGGCGGGTAGAGGCCAATGAGATTGGCGGCGGCATAGGCCTGGACGAAGCCGAACTGGCCCGCTCCGCACCGCTTGATGGCGAACCGTGGACCGATGATGTGATCGATGACGAGGAGAGCAAGCCATGAACGAGTTGCGTTGTGCCTGTGCAGATTGTTCCTGCACCGTGGATGCCAATGCCTTGCGGCTCGAAGGCAAGGTGTATTGCTGCGAGGCCTGTGCCAACGGGCATCGCAATGGCGAGCCGTGCCGGATGCCGGATTGCCACTGCGGGGAAAAAACCAAGGAAAGTGCCGTGGACAATGCGCTGGACGAGACTTTCCCGGCGAGTGACCCGATTTCGCCCTGAAACATCGCCGTCTCATAGGTTCTGCATAGGGGCTGTGATGATCCTGTAGGAGCGGCCTTGTGTCGCGAACGGGCCGCGAGGCGGCCCCAGAATTTCAGCTTCGCACGGAAAATTGCCGGGGCCGCTTTGCGGCCCTTTCGCGACACAAGGCCGCTCCTACAAAACACGCGCCAAGCCGGCAGAATCAGTGAGTCTGCCAGATGCCGTTGCTACGTTCGCAATCGGTGCGGGCCTGGCCCAGGCTGGGGGTGTCGTAGTAGTAGGTGATTACCCGCGCATCCTTGGGCAACGACGGCTTGTCACCGCCAGTTGCCTTGGGGTTGGCCAATGCCTCCTGGGTCAATGGCGCGATGCAACTGCCAACGCTGCCATCGGCACAGCGCGCGACCTTGTGCTTTTCGCTGTTGAGCATGTCCTTGCTCTCATTGCTGCACGACCAGTTGATCGCTTCGGCGGGCAGGTTGCTGTAGCTGTAGCAGCTGTGTCGCTCCACCGGCGTTACCGCCTCGCTGGAGGAGCGAGTGAGCACGTTGCAGGCTTCGGCCAGGGCCTGGCCGCTGAGCAGGCTGGCCACCATCAGTATCAACATCGGCTTCAAGACAGCGCCACGCATTTGCCACCTCCCGGGCCAATGGCCCTTGTCAGGTCTAGGCAGGCTTGTCGCGCCGGCGCATGGCCTTGGCGCGTTTCTCGAGGATCAGGTAGACAAGCACCGCCAGCAACAGCGGCACCAGGTAGTACAGCGTGCGGTAGCCCAGCAGGGCCGCCACCAGCGTGCCCTGGGCAAGCTGCCCATGCAGCAGGGCCAGGAACACCGTTTCCAGCACACCCAGCCCGGCCGGGATATGCGCAACCACACCAGCAACGCAGCTGATCAGCAGGATGCCAAGAATCGACGGGTAAAAGGCTTCGCCAGGCAGCAACCAGAAGATCAGCAGCGCCATCAGCGCCCAGTTGCTGGCACCCAGTACCACCTGGCACAGCGCCAGGCGCAGCGACGGCAGCGTTACCTCATGGTCGCGCCAGCGCCAGGTGCGCTTTTTGGCGAAGCCACAGGCCAGCAGGTAGCCAGCGGCAATCGCCAGCAACACCACGCCGATCAGTTGCAGGCCGCTGGCACCGACCGCCCAGTTGGCGGGCAGCTCGACCAGGCGCAAGGCGAACACGGTGCCAGCCAGCAGCATGTAGCCCATCCAGTTGGTCAGCAGGCCCAGGGTGAGGATGCGGGTGATGGTAGCCGTGTCCAGGCCCAGGCGGCTGTACAGCCGGTAGCGCAAGGCAACGCCACCCACCCAGGTGGTGAAGTTGAGGTTGAAGGCATAGCACACGAAAGCCACTGGCAAAACCTGGCGTGCCGGCAGGTGGTGGCCGGTGTAGGCTCGGGCCAGCAGGTCGTAGCTGGCGAACGTCAGGTAACTGCACCCGGCCAGCGCCAGGCCTATGGCCAGAGTGCCGGGCTTGTAGGCCAGCAACGACTGGCGCACCTCGTTCCAGTCCAGGTTGCGCGCCAGCAGGTACAATAGCGCAGGGATCAGGATCAGGAATGCCAGGGTGAACAGCCGCTTGCCCCAGGTTTGCCAGTTCTTACGCGCCATCAGGTTTGGCCCTCGTGGTAGTCACCCTGTGCCTCGGCCTCCGGCTGCACCGAGCGCAGGTGCTGGCGGTGCGCCGGGAACCAGCCGGCAATCCGCGGGAAATGGCGGATCACGTGGAAGCACACGAATATCAACGGCGCCCGCCACCAGTATCCGCGAACCATGCGTTCCAGGGTGACCGGCTTGCATTGTTCGTGGGCCAGCTGCTGCAGGTGCTGGTTGAGCTGCTGGTTGAAGGCACGGTCACGGATGAACAGGTTCGCTTCCAGGTTGAACGACAGGCTGAGCGGGTCCAGGTTGCTGGAGCCGACCGTGGCCCACTCATCGTCCACCAGCGCCACCTTGCCGTGCAGCGGCCGCTGGCAATACTCGTGAATGGCCACACCATCGCGCAGCAGGTAGTTGTACAACAGCCGCGACAGCGCCCGCACCCAGCGCATGTCTGGCTGGCCCTGCAGGATCAGCCGCACCTCCACGCCACGCCGGGACGCATTGCGCAGTTCACGCATCAACCGGTAGCCCGGGAAGAAATACGCGTTGGCCACCACGATGCGCTGCCGGGCGCTGCGAAACGCCTGCAGGTAGTGGGCTTCGATATCAGTGCTGCGCACCCCGTTGTCGCGCTCGACCAGCACGGCGCTGCAGGTACCGGCAGGCTCGGTCAGCGGCCGTACCGCGCTGGGCGGCTGCAGCACCGGCGACATCAAGCGCTTGCTGGCGGCATGCACCTGCGCCACCACCGGGCCGGCGACTTCCACGGCATAGTCCTGCTTGGCCATGGCACCAAAGTCGCCCAGGTGGTCGGCGCTGTAGTTGATGCCGCCAATGAAGGCCCGCTCGCCATCGACGACCACGATCTTGCGGTGCAGGCGCCGGAACAGGTTGGTGCGCATGCCCACCAGCCTTGGCTGAGGGTCGAAGGCGTGGAAACTGACCCCGGCATCGGTCATGGCCGCAATGAAGGAGTCGGGCAGATCGGCCGTGCCGTATCCATCCACGGCCACTTCGACACGCACGCCGCGTTGGGCGGCATCGATCAGCACCTGCTGCAACTGCTGCCCAACCTTGTCATCGAAAATGATGAAGGTCTCCAGCAGGATTTCCTCCCGTGCCTGGGCCATGGCCTCGAACACGCGGGGGTAGTATTGCTCGCCATTGATCAGCAACTGCACGCTGTTGCCGTCTACCCAGGGTCGGTTCACAGTTTGATCTCCGCAGCCAGAGGGGCGTGGTCGGAAAGGTGCGACCACGGGTACTTGGACAGCACCTGGGCCGTGCCGGGCATGGCATTGCGCAGGTAGATGCGGTCCAGGCGCAACAGCGGCAGACGCGCCGGAAAACTGCGCGCCGGGGTGCCGAAATGTTCGCCGAAGGCCTCTACCAGGTGTTCGCTCAGCACGGCATCGGCCTTCAGCCGCCAATCGTTGAAATCGCCGGCGATGATTACCGGCGCCTTGGGCGGCAGGCTGTCGAGCAGGTCCAGCAGCAGCTTTACCTGGCGTTGCCGATGGGCCTCGCGCAGGCCGAGGTGCACGCACACCGCATGCACCTGGTCATGGCCCGGCACCTCCAGCTGGCAATGCAGCAGCCCGCGCTGCTCGTTGCCCTGCACCGAGACATCCAGGTTGTCGAAGCGGCTGATGGGGAATTTCGACAGCAGCGCGTTGCCGTGGTCCCCATGGGGGTACACCGCATTGCGGCCGTAGGCGAACTGCGGCCACATGCTGTCGGCCAGGAACTCGTACTGTGGCGTATCCGGCCAGGCCGGGTGGCGCAGGGCATGTTGCTGGTGGCTGCCGTGCACCTCCTGCAGGAACACCAGGTCGGCGCCGGTGGCGCGCACGGCTTCGCGCAACTCGGGCAGGATGAAGCGCCGATTGAAGAAGGTGAAGCCCTTGTGCACGTTCAACGTCAGCACATTCAGCCGACGCACGGCGGTGATCTTGTCGATGATGCCGTGCGGGGCAGGCAGGGTCCTGTTCACAGGGTCACCTCCGGCACCACGCCAGGCTCGGTCATCAGTTCATGGTCAAGCGACAGCTTCTGCAACAGGCGCCGGGCGTCATAAGGCGCATGGACTTTCTGGTCGTTGTCGAAATAGCAGTAGACGTCCCGGGCAGCGCGCCGTGGTGGCGGCCCAGGTACCACCAGCTGGGCATCGTCGGCCTGGCGGCCCTGGCTCCAGTGCTGGATGCGCTGCTTCCAGCGCCGCAGCGCCTGGGCGGTATAGCCACTGCTGTACAGCTCGACATCGCCATGCAGGCGCATGTACACGAAGTCGGCGGTAAGGTCTTCGACATACGGCCATTTCCCGGCGCTGTCGGCCACGACCAGCGCTACCCGGTGCTTGCGCAGCAGCTTGATGAAGGCTTCGCACAAAAAGCTTTCGTTGCGGATCTCCACAGCGTGGCGCAGCCGAGCGTTGCCCTTGATATCGGTGCTGCCGTTGTCCCGCAGCCGTTGCGCACACCCCTGCGCGCATTCGCGGGCAGCCTTGCGACTGTGCGGCAACAGTTCGAGAAAACGGGCGAAGCGGGCCTCGTCGAACTTCATGTTGGGTGGAAACTGCCACAGGAATGGCCCGAGCTTCTTGCCGAGCAGCAGCGGCCCGGAAGCGAAAAAATTGGCCACTGCTTCTTCGATGTCCTTGAGCCGGCGTACATGGGTGATGTAGCGCGGGGCTTTTACCGCGAACACGAAGCCGGGCGGCGTCTGGTCATGCCAGCCCTGGTAGCGTTCGGGTGTTTGCAGGCTGTAGAACGAGCCGTTGATTTCAATGCTGTTGACCGCCCGCGAAGCGAACGCCAGTTCGTCGTCCTGGGGTAGGCCCTTCGGGTAAAAATCCTTGCGCCACGGGCCGTAGCGCCAACCGGAGATGCCGATGCGGATATCGCTCACGCTGCCTTCCTCATTGCCAGTCCTTGTTCGGTCACTCTGAAGGTGCGACTGGTGAACAGCGGCCAGGGTTCAGCACGGTTGACCAACGGAAAAGGCTGATGCGGCGTGGAACTTTGCGGCCCGCGGCGTTTCCACCGCATACCTGCTACGAGGAAGGGCACCAGGATGAAATTCGACCGTTTCGCCCAATGGCTGGCCAATTGGGCCGGCCGCCCGCTGACCTTCGGCATCGCCTGCCTGCTGATCCTGATCTGGGCAGTGACCGGGCCGCTGTTCGGCTTCAACGACACCTGGCAACTGGTGATCAACACCTCGACCACCATCATCACCTTCCTCATGGTGTTCCTGATCCAGAACACCCAGAACCGCGACAACGACGAACTGCACATCAAGATCGATGAGCTGTTGCGCACCACCCAAAAGGCGCACAAGGCGCTGCTGGACCTTGAAGACATGGATCCGGCCGAGCTGCATGCCCTGCGCAAGCAATACCGGCAGATGGCCGGGCAGGGTGACGATGCGCATTCAACCAAGGAATGACCTGCCAACCCTGGAGGCAAGCATGGCCAGACATATCATCCACTTCACCGGGCCTATCAATTCATCCACCTGCGGCAACCTGATCAACACCTGTTCGCGGGCGTTGCAGCAGGGCGCCGACGTCCTGCAACTGAACATCGCCACCATGGGCGGCGAGTGCAGCTACGGGTTTACCTTGTACAACTTTCTGCGGGCGTTACCGGTCGAGGTGCATACCCACAACCTGGGCACGGTGGAATCCATGGGCAACATCATCTTCCTGGCCGGGGAACGGCGCACGGCATGCAGTTACAGCAAGTTCCTGTTTCATCCTTTCCACTGGACCTTGCATGGCTCGGTCGACCACTCACGCATGGCTGAATATGCGATGAGCCTGGATTATGACCTGCGGCTGTACGCGCAAATCGTCGCCGAGCGGACCGAAGGGGCGGACGAGGTGCTGGATGTACCACGGTATCTGATGGCCTACCCGCGGATACTCGGGCCCCGGGAGGCATTGGCGAACGGGATGATCCATGCCATAGACGAGATGCCGATCGAGGCGGAGGCTTGTCAGTGGAGTGTGCATGCCTAGCTGATTCCTGTGCCGGCCCTTTCGCGGGTGAACCCGCTCCCACAGGCATTCCACCGAACCTGTGGGAGCGGGTTCACCCGCGAAAGGGCCGGCACAGGTCAAGAAGATCTATCTGACCGACGCTGCCATTGCCCGGTCACACGCCAGCAACGAGCGGATCAGCAGCTTGATCTCGTCCTTGAGCATGGGCACGTGGTCCGGGTGAGCGAACCGGCAATCGGCAATTTCATGCAGCGCCTTGGGATGCGGGGCGCCGGCGAACTCCGCTTCGAACACATAATGCATGCGCTCTGCCGCTTCATGGCGCATCAACAAGGTCAGCGATTCTGCCTGCAACCCGGTTTCCTCAAGCAATTCACGCTCCGCTGCCTGTATTGGCGTCTCGCCGGGCTCTATCTTGCCGCCGGGCAGGGCCCAGGCGGCGTTGGGCTTTCTCACCCACAGCCATTTATGGGTTTGTTTGCCATGCCGACAGATGATCGTTGCGCGATGCTTGACTGGTTTCATTCAGGCTCCCGGGCGAATCCCTCATTCCATGTAGATTCGGCCCCCGGCGGCAATGAACGTTGCGTTTAAAGCGACCAACGGTCAGTAGGGCACCGAGCCGCTCAGCGCCTCGATGGCCTCCACCAGCTCGTCATAGCCCACCGGCTTGCTCAGGTGCCGGTCGAAGCCCGACTGGCGCGACTTGTACTGGTCGGCACTGGCGCCATAACCGGTCAGGGCGATGGCCGGGGTATGGCGCAGGTGCACGTAGCCACGCAGGGCCTTGATCAACGCATGGCCGTCCATCACCGGCATGCCGATGTCGGACAGGATGATGTCGTATTCCTCACCCGCAGCGGCGTCCAGGGCCTCACGCGGCTTGCTGAAGGCATTGACAGTGGCGCTCTCCATTTCCAGCAGCTCCTGCATTACCGCCAGCACTTCTACGGAATCGTCCACCAGCAACACGCGAATTCCATTAAGGCGGCCCTCGCTCAGTGGCTCCGAGCCTTGCTCACGCTGCGGGAGTTGCGTATCGCAAAGTGGCAGGGTGACCTCAAAGGTGCAGCCCAGGCCAAGCCCCGGTGACTTGGCGCGTACGGTACCGCCATGGGCCTCGACCAGTTGCCGTACCAGCGACAGGCCGATGCCCAGGCCCTCGCGGCTGTGGCTGGCCTGTTGCGGCGTAGCCTGGCTGAACAGGTCGAAGATGTGCTCGAGGCTGTCGTGGCTCAGGCCTACGCCATGGTCGATCACCTGCAGCCGCGCGTGGTCTTCGTCGTGGCTCAGCACCAGGCGTATCTCATTGCCCGCCGGGCTGAACTTCAGCGCGTTGTTGAGCAGGTTCCAGATGATCTGCTCCAGACGGGTAACGTCACCTTCGATCATCACCGGCAGGGTGTCGGCGGGCAGCTCCAGGCGAACCGGGCAGGGGCGTTGCTCGCTCACCACCACATCGTGGATGCCCTGCAGGAGGGCGAGCAGATCCACAGGTCCGGTCTTGAGCTTAAGCTTGCCGGTCCGAATGCGCGCCACATCCAGCAGGTCGTCGATGATCCGCGCCTGGCTGGTTACCGCGTCGCAGATGGTACCCACGGCTTTGCTCGCTGCACTGATGTTCCGCAGCGACGGCAGGCGGCGCAGGATTTCGGCATTGAGCTGTATCAGGTTGAGCGGGTGCTTGAGTTCATGGGACATGACGGCGAAGAACTCGTCCTTCATGTGGCTGGTACTCTGCGTCTCGGCCAGCTGCTTGCTCAGGCGCTCTTCGCCCAGGCGCACGCGCTCTTCGGCGGCATGGCTGCTACTGATGTCGATGAAGGTCAGCACCGTGCCGTCGATTTTCTGTTCGCTGGAGCGGTAGGGCAGCAGGCGCGCCAGGTACCAGTGATCGCCCTGGCCGCCGATTTCACGCTCGATGATGGCCTCGCCCTGAGCCACGGCGCGGGCATCGTCGGCAAGTGCCGGGTAATCCAGGCGGTGGGTGATGTCGAGCAGGGAACGGCCGGTATCGACCGGCAGCATGTTGAACAGGTCGGTGGCGCGCGGCGTGAACCAACGGATATGCAAGTTGCGGTCGACGAACACCGTGGCGATCTCGGTGCAGGCGATCAGGTTGCTGAGGTAGTCGTTGACCTTGTCGGTTTCCTCGACCTTGTTCTTCAGCTCGTAGTTGACCGTGAGCAACTCCTCGTTGATCGACTGCAGCTCTTCCTTGCTGGTTTCCAGCTCTTCGCTGGCCGACCGCAACTCCTCGTTGATGGCCTGCATCTCTTCGTTGGAAGCCGTCAGTTCCTCGCTGGAGACCTCTGACTGCTCGATGGTTTCCTGCAGTTGCAGGCGGGTACGCTGCAGTTCGCGCTCGAGGTTGTGCAAGACCATGCTGTCGGTCTGGCGGATGACACCAGGCATCGGCAGGGACGGATCAGGCGCGCGCTCCTCGAATACCACCAGCAGGCAATCGCTACCGCTGAGGTCGTCTCTGTATGGCTGCACGGTGATTTCCACCTGCAGCTTGCCCATGGTTTCCGCCAGGTCGACAGGGCGCGAGGTGACCGCCTCGGTCCCCTGGCGCGCCTGGAACAAGGTGCTGCGCAGGGCCAGGCGCAGGGGCGGCAGCACCAGGTTGAGCAAGCTGCGGCTCGGTTCGCCACCGGCCACTTGCAGGAAACGCCCCACGCCTTCGCTCATGTGCAGGATATTGCCATCGATATCGACGATCAGGCTGGGCGGCATGCGACGCGCCAGGGCGCGGTAGTGCAGGTCGGCGAACGATGGCTTGCGCCCCGGCTTGGCCTTGGCCAGCGCTTCCTGGGGCCTGCCGGCGGCAGAAGTGCCGGGCAGCTGACGGCCGGAACGGCGGCCGGTATTGCTGGCATCGAGTGCGCGGAAAATGCGATTGCGCTTGTCCACCGGGGCGAACAGTTCATTGGCCACGTCGGCCGACTCCGACGAACCGAGGAACAGGTAGCCACCCGGGCGCAGGGCAAAGTGGAACATCTGCAGGATGTCACGCTGCATCTCGCGGTCCAGGTAGATCAGCAGGTTACGGCAGACAATCAGGTCGATCTGCGAGAACGGTGGGTCCGACAGCAGGTTGTGCCGGGCGAACAGCACCTTTTCGCGAACCTCTTTGCGCACCCGGTAATGCTGGTCTTCCTTGACGAAAAACTGGCGCAGCCGGCTGGGCGGCACGTCGGTGACGATCGCCTCGGGGTATGAGCCACTGCGGGCGATGCCGATGGCGCGTTCGTCCAGGTCGGTGGCGAAAACCTGCACCTTGTGTGAGCGCTGCTCCAGTGCCAGCTGCTCGCAAACCAGCATGGCCAGGCTGTACGCCTCTTCGCCGGTGGAGCAGCCGGCCGACCACACGCGTATCTCGTCCGCGCCCTCGGCCGGGTCGCGTTCGCAGACCAGCTGCGGCAGCACATGGCGCTCCAGGGCTTCGAAGGCTTCGCGGTCGCGGAAGAAATTGGTCACGCCGATCAGCATGTCGGCCAGCAACGCCCTGGATTCCGCGGGGTGCTGTTCCAGGTAATGCAGGTAGGCCGCCAGGTCTGCCTGGCCGGTCACATGCAGGCGGCGCTCGATGCGTCGCAGTACCGTGGCGCGCTTGTAGTGCTGGAAGTCGTGGCCGGTATTGCTGCGCAACTGCAGCAGGATCTCTTCGAGCATCGGCTCGCTGGCCTGGGCATCGCCGACACGGGTGCCCAAGGCCGGAGGCAGGGTGTCGTCCTCGATTTCCGGGAGCCTGACCTGGCGGGCATTGCGCCAAAGCTCCAGCAGCTTCTGCGGCATTTCTGCCGCCGGCAGCACCAGGTCGACCATGCCGGTCTCGATGGCGGCACGGGGCATGCTGTCGTACTGGGCGTCGTCCGGTGTCTGCGCCAGGGTCACACCGCCTTGCTCCTTGACCCGCGACAGGCCCACGGCGCCATCGGCACCGGTACCGGACAACACCACGCAGAAGGCGTGGTCCTTGTGCACGTCAGCCAGGTCACGGAAAAACAGGTCGATGGCCACGTGGTCGCCACGGCGCCGGTTGGCCGGGGTCACCCGCAGGTAGCCGTCGTTGGTGGACAGGCGATTGGCCGGTGAAATCACGTAGATATGGTTGCGCTCGATGGGCACCGGTTCGGTCACCTGGCGCACCGGCATTTGCGTGGTGTCCTGGATGATGCGGTCGGCGACGCTCTGGTGGTCGGGGGACAGGTGCAGGACCACGACGAAGGCCATGCCGCAATCGCTGGGCATTTGCCGGAACAGCGTACAGATCGCTTCCAGGCCGCCTGCCGATGCACCGATGCCCACCACCGGAAAATCCAGGTGGCTGGGGCTGAGTGCCGGGTTCTGGGGCGAGGCAGGTTGCTTGGGGGACGACTTCATGGACGGAGCCTTGTGCAGACCGGAACGTTCCGCCCTTAGCAGCATCATCGGGCGTGTGTGTGGCGGGATTATAGGCCGTCGCCATGTTATTGAGACCTCTGCTTGCGAAGGAAAGTGCGACCCGCCTGCTTCCGTCACGCAAACCTTTTGCCGGCCCATGTTTGGTGCCACTGGTCAGTTGCCGGCAAAACCATTGAGCAGACTGCGTGATTGGCGGCTCGGAACCAAGGCATGGCGAACATCCATGCGAGCAGCCAATCCATCGCAAGGAGATACCACATGGCGCAGGATCAAGAACGAACCAGCCAGCGCGGCGGCACCAAGGAAACCAACCCTGGCAATTTTGCCAATGACCGGGAACGGGCCTCCCGTGCGGGGCACAAGGGTGGGCAGGCTTCTGGCGGCAACTTCGCCAACGACCGCCAACGCGCATCGGAGGCCGGTCGCAAGGGCGGCCAGAACAGCCACGGCGGGGGCCGCCAACAGTGAGTTGAATGCTTCTGGGCACCCGGTACCCGCAGTGCCGGGTACCGGCCACCTCCTGTGTACCGAGGCTGCAATGGCCTTTGGTACCTGTTGCTCGACATTTTTTTGAATCTTCTGGCCGTACCCCGATCAATCAGGGTGTCATCCATGGAGAAGAGGAGGCCCCTGCGATGCCTGGCCCACAGCTATACATCATCGATTACCAACTGCATGGCAAGCCGCGCAGTTTCATCATTCGTCTGGAGACGCTGGACAACGCCGAGGCCTGGCATTGGGCAAGTTGTGATGCGGGCATCGGCATCATTCCGAAGTTCGGGCGCGAAAAAATCAGGAAAGTCAGCAGGCCGATGGCCGAGCGCTACGGGATTACCGCGGTGAGCTGGCGGGTATCCGGCGGCAAGCCGAACCAGTCTGCGGCGACAATGTGATTCCCCGACTGCACAATCCGTGCGGGAACAAATGTCCTGCTCAAATTCTAAAAGTTGGCACGATCCTCTGTGGGAGCGGCTTTAGCCGCGAACACCGGCGCAGCCGGTGCCATGCACCGCGTTGGATTCTTCGCGGCTAAAGCCGCTCCCACAGGGTACGAGGATCGCTTGCGAATTCAGTTATCTGTGCGAAAGCGCGACCCAAAGGGCTGGGCAATCTCCCACAGGGGATCGCGCAGACCGTCTGCATGACGGTCAGGCACCGGACTCGGGGTCGCTGGCCGGTACGCCCGGGCGGTTTTCTTCGTCTTCAGTCACATTGGGGTCGGCATCCGGGTCATCTGCCCGGTCATTGCGCCGGTCCGGCTCGAGCTCCGGCCAGTCATCCTGTGCGCTGCCGCCACCCATCGCAGTAAACTCTTTCATCTCGCAACCCTCGCTCTCGATGAAAAAAAGGCCCGCGATCAGGCGGGCCCAATACAGGAGTGAGAGGCGAAGCCATTGACCACCCCTCATTGAATGAGAGCGGCAACAGCCAGGGGAGGTCGGTTGGATATCCACCGCCCCTGACCAACGGCACTGTCAGGGCTGTTTCAGCACCAGGGTGAGAATGTCGTAGCTGGCGACCAGCTCGCCCAGCTGGTTGGTCACCTCCACATCCCACGCCACCACGCCCTGGGGCTGGCCCAGCGGGCTGGTCTTGCCCTGGTCGATCTTGCGCTTGCAGGTCAGGCGCGCCTGGATGGTGTCGCCGATGCCGACCGGGTTGATGAAACGCAGGGTATCCAGGCCGTAGTTGGCCAGTACCGGGCCTGCACCCGGGGAGACGAACAGCCCGGCCGCTGCCGACAACACGAAATAGCCGTGGGCGATGCGCTTGCCGAACTGCGATTCCTTGGCGGCGATCTCGTCGAAGTGCATGTAGAAATGGTCACCCGACAGGCAACCGAAGTTGACCAGGTCGGCTTCGGTCACGGTGCGCCGGTGGGTGAGCAGCGACTCGCCGATGCGCAACTGCTCGAAATAGCGGCGGAACGGGTGTACTTCGGTTTCGATCACTTCGCCACCGCGCACGTATTCGCCGGTTACCGCCGTCAGCATGCTCGGCGAACCCTGTACTGCGGCACGCTGCAGGTAATGCTTGACGGCACGCAGGCCACCCAGCTCTTCACCACCACCAGCGCGGCCCGGGCCGCCGTGCTTAAGTTGCGGCAATGGCGAGCCATGCCCGGTGGATTCCTTGGCCGCTTCGCTGTCGAGTACCAGCAGGCGGCCGTGCCAGGCGGCAGCCACTGGAATGGCCTTGGCTGCCACGCTGCGGTCGGCGGTAACCAGGGTCGCCACCAGGCTGCCTTTGCCCCGCGCGGCCAGCGCCAGGGCTTCATCGAGGTCGTCATAGGCCATCAGCGTGCTGACCGGGCCGAACGCTTCGATATCGTGGGCACCGCCTTCGGCATGCGGGTCACGGGCCTGCAGCAAGGTCGGAGCAAAGAACGCGCCCTCGGCCACGCCCTCGCCACGCGGCGCAAAGCCATCGCTGGCACCGAACAGCTGGTCGCAGCTCTGCAGCAGGCTGCGCACTCGCTCGGCCACATCGTGCTGCTGGTCGTGGGAGGCCAGGGCGCCCATGCGCACGCCTTCCAGCGACGGGTCACCGACAACCACCTTGGCCAGCCGCTCGCGCAGGCGCGTGGCAACCGCGTCGATGTGCCTGGCCGGTACGATGGCGCGGCGGATGGCGGTGCATTTCTGGCCGGCCTTGGTGGTCATTTCGCGGACCACCTCCTTGATATACAGGTCGAACTCTTCGCTGTCCGGGGTCACGTCCGGGCCGAGGATGGCGCAGTTGAGCGAATCGGCTTCGGCGGTGAACGGCACCGAGTTGCGCACCAGGTTCGGCGTGACGCGCAACTTGGCGGCGGTGTCGGCGGAACCGGTGAAGGTCACCACGTCCTGGCCTTGCAGGCGGTCGAGCAGGTCGCCGGTGCTGCCGATCACCAGCTGCAGGCTGCCTTCGGGCAATAGCCCGGATGCATTCATCAGCCGCACCACGGCCTCGGTCAGGTAGCTGGTCGAGGTCGCCGGCTTGACGATGCACGGCATGCCGGCCAGGAAGGTCGGGGCGAACTTCTCCAGCATGCCCCAGATGGGGAAGTTGAAGGCGTTGATGTGCACCGCCACGCCGGCGCGCGGCACCAGGATGTGGCTGCCGGCGAAATGGCCTTGCTTGCCCAGCGGGATGGCCGGGCCTTCGTGCACCAGATTGCCCGACGGCAGTTCACGGCTGCCGATGCCCGCATAGGAGAACAGCGTGGCGTTGCCGCCTTCGATGTCGATCCAGCTGTCGGCACGGGTGGCACCGCTGTGGTGGGACAGGGCGTAGAGCTGCTCCTTGCGCTCGGCCAGGTACAGGGCCAG
Organism: Pseudomonas sp. PNPG3; assembly: GCF_023093815.1. Classification (NCBI taxonomy): domain Bacteria; kingdom Pseudomonadati; phylum Pseudomonadota; class Gammaproteobacteria; order Pseudomonadales; family Pseudomonadaceae; genus Pseudomonas; species Pseudomonas sp. PNPG3. The sequence continues at coordinate 40,664 of NZ_JALLKV010000027.1, read as the reverse complement.
TGCCTTCAGGCGGGCAGCGCGTTGCTGGAAGTCCATGGCCATCAGCGTGGCCAGGCCACGGGCGCGGGCAAAGTCCACGGCTTCGGCGAAGTCCGGGCGCTCTTCGTGGCTGTAGGCCAGGACGTGGCCATCCAGGGCGCTACGCAGGGCCTGGGCGCCGTGCTGGCCAAGCCAGCGGCCGGCGATGAAGCTTTGCAGGGTAGGGGCGGCAGACATGCTGTTCTCCAATGTAGAGGGGGGCGCTGTTACCACAGCGCCACGGTGTAGCCGATGATCAGGCGGTTTTCGTCCACGGCGTTGGTCAGGCCATTGCCGGAACGGAAGGTGACGTTGCGCCAGCGCAGGCTGACGTCCTTGAACGGGCCGCTCTGGATGACATAGGTGATGTCGGTGTCGCGCTCACGCTCACGGCCGTTGCTGACAGTGGCGGTTTCGGCGTGGCGGCCATCGGTGTAGCGGGTCATGAAGCTCAGGCCGGGGATACCCATGGCGACGAAGTCGTAGTCGTAGCGCACCTGCCACGAGTCCAGCCCGGCGCGGGTGAAGGTGTTGTAGGTGACCAGGTTGACGGTGAACGGGTCGCCGCCGTTCACGAACGGGAAGGCACTGTCGCCGGACATCTGCTGCCAGGCGGCGGTGAACTTGTGGGCCCGTACGCCAAGGGTGAACATGGCGTTGAAGTTGCGGTTGTCGATGTTGCCGGCACGCTCGGCGCCGTCGTTGCGGCTGTCGAAGTAGCGCAGGTCGGTGCGCAGGCTCAGGCCTTCGCCCAGCGGGCGAGTATCGATCAGGCCGACGAACTGCTGGCGGTAGATGTCTTCGAGCTTGGCGTAGTAGTAACTGACGCTGGTTTGCGGGGTGATGGCGTAGCTGCCGCCGCCGAAGTCCAGGTGGTCGCTGCTGGCGGCGCCGTAGCCGATGTCGTCGCGGCCCGAGGAATCACGCAGGTTGGCCTTGGTCAGGCGGCCGGCGTTGAAGGTCAGGCCGGCCAGGTCCTGGCTGGTGAGCAGGCCACCCTGGAAGGTGGAGGCCAGCAGGCGGGTGTCGTTGTACACCACCACCGGCAGGATCGGTTGCAAGGTCCCCAGGCGCAGGGTGCTCTTGGCCACCCGCACCTTGCCGGTCAGGCCCAGTTCGCTGTAGTCGTCGACCGGTTCATGGCTGTTCGGGCCGAAAGGCAGCAGGCCGGTATTGCGCCGGTCGCGGCTGGAGTCGAGCTTGATGCCCAGTTGGCCCATGGCGTCGACACCAAAGCCGACCGGGCCTTCGGTGAAGCCCGACTCCAGCTTGGCGGTAAAGCCCTGGCCCCATTCCTCGGCCTTGGCCTGCGGTGCATTGCTTTGGCGGAAGTCGCGGTTGAGGTAATGGTTGCGCAGCTCCAACCGAGCGTGGCTGTCGCCGATGAAGTCTGCCATCGCCGGCATCGGCAAGGCGAGGGTCGCCAGCCAGGCGGCCGAAATGAAGTGCGTGCGGTTCATTGTTGTTGTTTTACCCGACATGGTTGTTCTTCCCTGAGAGTCAGTGCTTGCTGGCGCCGGCGGCGCCGATTCCGGTCATGGAACGGATGAACTGGGCCAGGTAGCGGCCACGTTCCTGGTTGGCGCGTTCGGAGCTGTCAGTGACCGAGAACACCCAGGCGCCGAGGAAGGCCAGGCTCATGGAGAACAGTGCCGGGTTGCTGTAGGGGAACAGCGCCGCTTCGTGATGCAGCACGTTGACCCACACCGCCGGGCCCAGTACCACCAGCAGCACCGCCGAAACCAGGCCGGCCATGCTGCCGCACACTGCGCCGCGGGTGGTCAGGCCTTTCCAGAACATCGAAAGCAGCAGCACCGGGAAGTTGACCGAGGCGGCCACGGCCAGCACCAGCCCCGAGAGGAAGGCGATGTTCTGCGACTCGAACATCAGCCCGAGGATGACCGCCAGCAGGCCGATCAGCAGCGTGGCGATACGCGACACGCGCATTTCCTCCTGCTCGCTAGCCTTGCCCTGGCGCACCACGCAGGCATACAGGTCGTGGGAAACCGCCGATGCACCGGACAGCGCCAGGCCCGCGACCACTGCCAGGATGGTGGCGAAGGCCACGGCGGAGATGAAGCCGAGGAACAGATTGCCACCTACGGCCTGGGCAAGGTGCACGGCGACCATGTTGCCGCCGCCGATAATGGCGCCGGTGGCATCACGGTAGGACGGTTCGGTGCCGACCATGACGATCGCACCAAAGCCGATGACGATCAGCAGCAGGTAGAAGTAACCGATGAACCCGGTGGCATAGAACACGCTCTTGCGCGCTTCCTTGGCATCGCTGACGGTGAAGAAGCGCATCAGGATATGCGGCAGGCCGGCAGTACCGAACATCATGCCCAGGCCCAGGGAAATGGCATCCACCGGGTTGGACAGCAGGCCGCCCGGGGCCATGATCGCCTGGCCCTTGGCATGCACGGCCACGGCGCTGGCGAACATCGCTTCGGTGCTGAAGCCGAAATGCTTGAGCACCATGAAGGCCATGAAGCTGGTGCCCGACAGCAGCATCACCGCCTTGATGATCTGCACCCAGGTGGTGGCGAGCATGCCGCCGAAAGTGACGTAGGCGACCATCAGCACACCGACCAGCATTACCGCGTACAGGTAGCTGATGCCGAACAGCAGTTCGATCAGCTTGCCGGCACCGACCATCTGTGCCACCAGGTACATCAGCGCCACCACCAGGGTGCCGAAGGCCGAGGTCAGGCGCACCGGGGTTTGCGCCAGGCGGTAGCTGACCACGTCGGCGAAGGTGTACTTGCCCAGGTTGCGCAGGCGCTCGGCGATCAGGAACAGGATGATCGGCCAGCCGGCCAGTACGCCCAGGGCATACAGCAGGCCGTCATAGCCGTTCATGAACATCATTGCCGAAATGCCCAGGAACGAGGCGGCGCTGATCATGTCGCCGGCGATCGCCAAGCCGTTCTGCATGCCGGTCAGGCCCCCGCCGGCGGTGTAGAAATCGCTGGCCGAGCGCGTGCGCATGGCAGCCCAGCGGGTGACCAGCAGGGTGAAGCAGACGAACACCATGAACATCGAGATGGCAGTCCAGTTCATTGTGCGCACTCCTGCTTGACCTTGTCGTTGAGCGGGTCGAGCACGTTGTTGGCGCGGTGCACGTAGATGCCGGTCAAGGCGAAGGACAGCAGTACCATCAGCACGCCCACCAGCATGCCAACGGTGGTCACGCCACCGCTGAGGGACTGGCCGAGGGTGCTGGGGGAAAACGCCACCAGCAGGACGAAGCCGTAGTAGATCACCAGCATGGCCAGGGTCAGGCTGCCGTTGAGGCGGCGTTTGCGCTGCACCAGGTGCTGGAAGTCGGGGTGGTTGGCGATGCTTTCTATGCGTTCGGGTGTCATGGGTTGCGATCTCTGGGTGTTGTAATTGTTTTGTTGAGGTCACGCGGGTGTTGCGGTGTTGCTTAGGGCCTCTTCGCGGGTGAACCCGCTCCCACAGGTAGGGCGCTGCTCTCAGGTCTTGTGCAGTCCCTGTGGGAGCGGGTTCACCCGCGAAGCAGGCGACGCGGTCTCAGAGCTGGTCGAAATCGAGCACCACCTTGTCGCTCACCGGGTAGGTCTGGCACGACAGCACATACCCGGCCGCCACTTCGTAATCCTCCAGGGCATGGTTGCTGTCCATCTCCACTTCGCCCTCGATTACCCGGCACTTGCAGGTCGAGCACACGCCGGCCTTGCAGGAGTACGGCAGTTCGGCGCCGATTGCATTGCCGGCGTCCAGCACGTTCTGGGTATTGCGTGGCAGGTCGAAGGTAAGCGCGCGGCCGTCGCTGATCACGGTGATGTGACTGAGCGCCGAATCCACCTGGCGCGCCGCCTCGCGGGCCTCCCGGCGGGCTTCGCTGCCGGCTGCGGCGAACAGCTCGAAATGGATACGGTCCTTGGCCAGGCCATTGGCCTGCAGGCTGTCGCGCACCGTCTCGGTCATCGCCTGTGGGCCGCAGATGAATGCAGCGTCCAGGTTGGCAACGTCCATCCAGCGCGAGAACAACTGGCCGCACTTGTCGGCATCGATGCGGCCGTTGTACAGGTCGACATCCTGCTGCTCGCGGCTGAACACGAAAATCAGGTTCAGGCGGTCGAGGTAACGGTTCTTCAGGTCTTCCAGCTTGTCGCGGAACAGTGCGCCAGAGCTGGAGCGGTTGCCGTACAGCAGGGTGAAGCGGCTGTGCGGCTCGCTGGCCAAGGTAGTGGCGATGATCGACAGGATCGGCGTGATGCCGCTGCCGGCAGCCACGCCCAGGTAGTTGCCCTGGCGGGCCGGTTCCAGTGGCACGAAGAAGCTGCCCGACGGCGGCATCACTTCCAGTTGCTGGCCTGCCTTGAGCACGTCGTTGGCAAATGACGAGAAGCGCCCGCCTGGCACGCGTTTTACCGCCACACGCAGTTCGCCATCCTGCACGGCGCTGCAGATGGAATAGGAACGGCGGACTTCTTCGTTATCCAGGTGGGTGCGCATGACCAGATACTGGCCCTGGGTGAAACGGAACTGCGCCTGCAGGTGCTCGGGCACGTCGAAGGCAATCGACACCGCATCGCGGGTCTCGTTGCGCACTTGCTTGATGGTCAGGCTGTGAAACTGGCTCATGGCGTTCTCCACGGCTCAAATGCATTTGAAATAGTCGAACGGCTCCAGGCACTCGCGGCAGCGGTAAAGCGCCTTGCAAGCCGTGGAGCCGAACTGGCTGAGCAATTCGGTATGGGCGCTGCCGCACTGCGGGCAGCAAACCTGCGGCGCCTCGCCGAGCAGGCTGCGTTTGCTGGTGCTGCCCTGTGGCGGGGCGATGCCGTAGGCGCGCAGGCGCTCGCGGCCCAGTTCGCTGATCCAGTCGGTGCTCCAGGCCGGGGTCAGCCGGCGCTCGAGCAGCGGCGCGGGGAAGCCGGCCTGCTCCAGCGCCTGGCGGATATCCCCTTCGATCACCTCGGTGGCAGGGCAGCCGGAGTAGGTCGGTGTGACGACCAGGTGCAGGTGCCCGGCGCGCCAGTCGAGGTCGCGCACGATGCCCAGGTCGACCACGCTGACCACGGGCACTTCCGGGTCCATGACCTGGGCCAGTACCGCCCAGGCCCGGGCCAGGTCATCGCCGCGTGGCGCGCGGGCGCCACGGTCGCCGGCAATCAGCTCACCAGGTTGCATCGGGGTAGGCCCTTGGCAGGAACTGCATCTCGGCCAGCAGCAGGCCCAGGTGCTCGGTGTGCAGGCCTTTGCGGCCGTCCAGGTAGAAGTGGCTGGCGGCCTTGGGCAACGGCAGTTCGACCGAAGCGAAGGTCTCGCCAACCTGCTTGAGCCAGGCCGCGCCGACGGCAGCGGGATCGGCGGCGATACCCGCTTGCGCCAGGTGCACTTCATTGTCGCTACCGGCGGCCAGTTCGACGGTGAAGCGCCACAGTGCCGGGATGGCCGCGAGCATGCGTTGGCGGCTTTCTTCGGTGCCACCGCCCAGGCGTTGCACCCACTCGCTGGAGCGGCGCAGGTGGTAGGTGACTTCCTTCAGGGCCTTGGCGGCAATACCGGCGATACGCCCGTCGTTCGAGCCGACCAGCCCCTGAAGCACGGCGAAATGCCAGGCGTCATAGAAGAACTGCTTGGTCATGGTCACGGCGAAATCGCCGTTGGGCTGCTCGACCAGCAACAGGTTGCGATAGGCGCGCTCGTCACGGCGGAAGGCCAGGGCGTCGGCGTCACGGCCATCATCGAGCAGCTCGGCGGCGTATTCCAGCCAGTTGCGCGCCTGGCCTACCAGGTCGAGGCCGACGTTCATCAGGGCCAGTTCTTCTTCGATGGCCGGGGCGCGGCCACACCATTCGCAGAGGCGCTGGCCCTGCACCAGGGCACTGTCGCCGAGCAGCAGCAGGTAGGGGACAAGGGTTTCGTTGTGCATGGCCAACCTCACATGTGTCCGACTTCGTCGGGCAGTTCGTAGAAGCTGGCATGGCGGTAGACCTTGTCGTCCGCAGGGGCGAACAGCGGGTCTTTCTCGTCCGGGGAAGAGGCGGTGATCAGTGCCGAGGGCACCACCCACAGGCTCACGCCTTCGCTGCGGCGGGTGTACAGCTCGCGGGCGTTTTCGATGGCCATGGCGGCATCGGCGGCGTGCACGCTGCCGACATGCTTGTGGTTAAGGCCGTGCTTGCTGCGCACGAACACTTCGTAGAGGGTCCAGACAGACATTTTCGATCTCCGCATCAATCGCCGCTCAGGCGGCGTTCTTGTTCTGTTGCTTGCGCGCGTAGGCCACGGCGGCCTCGCGTACCCAGGCGCCGTCCTCGATGGCCTTGCGCCGAGTGGCGACACGTTCCTGGTTGCACGGGCCATTGCCCTTGATCACTTCGTAGAACTCGTCCCACTGGATTTCGCCGAAGTCGTAGTGGCCGCGCTCGGCGTTCCACTTCAGTTCGGGGTCGGGGGCGGTGCAGCCGAGCAGTTCGAGCTGCGGCACGGTCTGGTCGATGAAGCGCTGGCGCAGTTCATCGTTGGTCTGGCGCTTGATCTTCCAGGCCATGGACTGGGCGCTGTTGGGGGAATGCTCGTCGCTGGGGCCGAACATCATCAGTGCCGGCCACCACAGGCGGTTGATCGCATCCTGGACCATGTCCCGCTGGGCCTGGGTGCCGTGGCGCATCATGGTCAGGAGGATTTCGTAGCCCTGGCGCTGGTGGAAGCTCTCTTCCTTGCAGATGCGGATCATCGCGCGTGAATAGGGGCCGTAGGAGGTGCGCTGCAGCACCACCTGGTTGACGATGGCGGCGCCGTCCACCAGCCAGCCCACTGCGCCCATGTCGGCCCAGCTGAGGGTGGGGTAGTTGAAGATGCTCGAGTACTTGGCCTTGCCGCTGTGCAGCTTGGCGATTTCCTCATCACGGTCGGCGCCCAGGGTTTCCATGGCGCTGTACAGGTACAGGCCGTGGCCGGCTTCGTCCTGGATCTTGGCCATCAGCTGCAGCTTGCGCTTGAGGCTGGGGGCACGGGTGACCCAGTTGCCTTCGGGCAGCATGCCGACGATTTCCGAGTGGGCGTGCTGGGAGATCTGCCGGATCAGGGTCTGGCGGTAGGCCTCGGGCATCCAGTTCTTGGCTTCGATCTTGATTTCGGCGTCGATCTTTTCCTGGAAGTTGCGCTCCTCGGGCGACATCTCTTCCAGCGACTTGACGCGCTTGACTCCGGTTTCCACTAGCTGTGCGTACATGTGTTCCGACTCCTGCTAAGGCATGAGTCATTTGTAAGCGATACAAAACATAACGTCAAACAGTTTTATGTGTATCGAATAAGATTTGTGTATCACATTGGCGGCCCTTTCGCGGGTAAACCCGCTCCCACAGGTCATGTGCAGCCCCCAGGCATCATGCAATTCCTGTGGGAGCGGGTTTACCCGCGAAGAGGCCAGCCAAAAAAAAGCCCCGGACGATGCCGGGGCCGAAAAGGCAGCCGAATGAATCAGCTGGCCAACCGTTTGTCGTACACGTGGCAGGCCTTGCCCTCGGAACGCTTGAGCGTGCCGCAGGGCTGCAGGCGCACCTGGGTGCTGATGCCGATATAGGTCTTGATCTGCTTGGTCAGCTCCCCGGTCAACAGCTTGCGCTGGCCTTCATCGAGGTGCTGACACTCCGCACGCAGTTCCACATGCACCTCGACGCTATCCAGGTTGCCATTGCGATACAGATGAATCTCATAAAGCTCGGAAAGCTGTTTTATTTTTAGCACCTGCTCCTCGATCTGGGTCGGGAACACGTTGACCCCGCGAATGATCAGCATGTCATCGCTGCGGCCGGTGATCTTGCCGATCCGCCGCATTGGCCTGGCGGTACCGGGCAGCAGGCGAGTGAGGTCGCGGGTGCGGTAGCGCACCATGGGCAACGCTTCCTTGCTCAGTGAGGTGAACACCAGTTCGCCCAGTTGGCCGTCCGGCAGCACCGCACCGGTGACCGGGTCGATGATCTCGGGGTAGAAATGGTCCTCCCAGATGGTCGGGCCATCCTTGGTTTCGAGGCACTCCATCGCCACTCCAGGCCCCATGATTTCCGACAGGCCATAAATGTCGAGGGCATCGATGCCCAGCCGTTGCTCGATAGAGCGGCGCAGCTCGTCGGTCCACGGCTCTGCGCCGAATATGCCCAGGCGCAGCTTGAGGTCTTGCGGGTCGATGCCCTGGCGCTCGATCTCGTCGGCCAGGTTGAGCATGTAGGAGGGGGTGACCATGATGATGTCGGGCTGGAAGTCGCGAATCAGCTGCACCTGCTTCTCGGTCTGGCCACCGGACATGGGGATCACCGTGCAGCCCAGACGCTCGGCACCGTAATGCGCGCCAAGCCCGCCGGTGAACAGGCCGTAGCCGTAGGAGACATGCACCTTGTCCCCCTTGCGCCCACCCGCGGCGCGGATCGAGCGGGCGACCACATTGGCCCAAGTGTCGATGTCGTTCTGGGTGTAGCCCACCACCGTCGGCTTGCCGGTGGTGCCACTGGAGGCGTGCAGGCGCACCACCTCTTGCTGGGGCACGGCGAACATGCCGTAGGGGTAGTTGTCGCGCAGGTCGTTCTTGCCGGTGAAGGGGAACTTCGCCAGGTCTTCCAGGCACTTGAGGTCGTCGGGGTGGGCACCGCACTCGGCAAAGCGCTGGCGGTACAGCGGTACGTTGTCGTAGGCGTGCTTCAGGCTCCAGCGCAGGCGCTCCAGCTGGTGCTGGCGCAGGGCGTCGACACTGGCGGTTTCCATCGGGTCCAGCAGGGCACGATCGGCATCATGGTACATGTTCATGGCTTCACTCGAATTGTTCTTGTACGCCGCGCGGTACCGGTTGCAGGCCGCGTGGTGAGTGTCATGGAAGCAGCATATACGGCTGCGTTCGGTTCGGTAACAAGCCGATGGTCTGAGCTGCTCAGAGGCGTTCGATGACCATCGCGATGCCTTGGCCAACGCCGATGCACATGGTGCACAGGGCGTAGCGTCCGGCGGTTTCTTCCAGCTCGTGCAACGCGGTGGTGACCAGGCGTGCACCGCTCATGCCCAATGGGTGGCCAAGGGCGATGGCACCGCCGTTGCGGTTGACCCGCGCGTCGTCGTCGGCCAGGCCGAGCTCGCGCAGTACCGCAAGGCCCTGGGCGGCAAAAGCCTCGTTGAGTTCGATGACGTCCATGTCGGCCAGCGACAGCCCGACAAGCTCCAGCACCTTGCGGGTAGCTGGTACCGGGCCGATGCCCATCAGCCGTGGTTCGACCCCGGCCACCGCCATGCCGACGATGCGGCCGCGAGCCTTCAGGCCATGACGGCGGGCGGCGGCGCTGCTGGCGAGCAGCAGGGCGCAGGCACCATCGTTGACCCCGGAGGCATTGCCGGCGGTGACGCTGCCGCCGTCGCGGAACGGGGTACCCAGCCTGGCCAGTTGCTCCAGGGTGGTGTCGCCGCGGGGATGTTCGTCGTGCTCGACCACTTTGGCCGGCCCTTTGCGCTGCGGGATCTCGACCGGCACGATTTCCCGTGCCAGGCGCCCGCGTGCCTGGGCGGCAGCGGCCTTGTGCTGGCTACGCAGGGCAAAGGCGTCCTGGTCGGCGCGGGAAATACCAAACTGCTGCGCAACGTTCTCGGCCGTTTCCGGCATCGAGTCGGTGCCGAAGGCCGCCTTCATCAGCGGGTTGACGAAACGCCAGCCGATGGTGGTGTCGAACAGTTCGGCCGCACGGCCGAACGCCTGCTCCGACTTGCCCATGACGAACGGCGCGCGTGACATCGACTCCACGCCGCCGGCCAGCATCAGCCCGGCTTCGCCGCAGCGCAGGGCGCGGGCTGCATTGCCGATGGCATCCAGGCCGGAGCCACACAGGCGGTTGATGGTGGTGCCCGGCACTTCGATCGGCAACCCGGCCAGCAAGCTGGCCATGTGCGCGACGTTGCGGTTGTCCTCGCCAGCCTGGTTGGCACAGCCGAGGATGACGTCGTCGATGGCTTTCCAGTCCAGTTCGGGGTGGCGCTGGATCAGGGCCTTGAGCGGGATAGCGGCCAGGTCATCGGCGCGCACGCCGCTCAAGGCGCCGGCATAACGGCCGATGGGGGTGCGCACGGCGTCGATGATCAAGGCATCGGCTTGAGTGTGTTCAGTCATCTTGCGTCTCCTGCGCCAGCACGGTGCCGCGCACTTTGTAGGATTTGCCATGGAACATCGCCACCAGCTCACCGCGCTGGTTCTCGATGCGGACGTGGTACAGGCCGGTGCGGCCCTTGCGGCTGACCTCGCTGGCGCAGGCGGTAAGCACGTCATCGCGCAGCGCCGGGGCCAGGTATTCGATGCTGCAGCCCAGGGCGACGGTGGCCTGGTCGTGGCTGTTGCAGGCGAAGGCAAATGCCGAGTCGGCCAGGGCGAACAGGAAGCCGCCATGGCAGGTGCCATGCCCCTGGATCATGTCGGCGCGTACCGGCATGCGCAGGCATGCCTGGCCCGGGCCGGCTTCCAGCAGGCGGATGCCCAGGCCCTGGGTGGCCTGGTCGCGGGCGTACATGGCCTCGGCACAGGCTTGTGCCAGTTCGACTTCAGTCATGCAGGGTGCCTCCTTTGGCTTCGCAGCGGCGTAACAGCAGGGAAGGGCGGTAGCGGCTCTCGCCGTAGCTGCGCTGCAGGTTGTCGAGCACGCGCAGGGTGTGGGGGATGCCGAGGTTCGCGGCCCAGGCCAGCGGGCCGCAGGGGTAGTTGACGCCGGCGCGCATGGCCAGGTCGATGTCGGCGGCGCTGCCGACACCTTGCAGCACGGCATCGGCGGCCTCGTTGGCGAGCATCGCCACGGTACGCAGCACCACCAGGCCGGGCAGGTCGGCGACCGCCGTTACCTTCAGGCCGGCACGCCGCAGCAAGGCCACCGCCTGGTCGCGAGCGTTGTCGCTGGTGTCGGCCGACCAGCTGATGGCGAGGCGGGTGGCGTTGGTGTAGTCCAAGGCAAGGTCGAGCAGCACCAGGTTGCGCAGGCCGTCTTCCCGGGCGCGCTGGCTGGCCAGGCGGCCATCGGACAGCGCCAGGGTGGCATCGCCCACCTGGATCAGGCCGCTGCCGGCGCGCTGGGTCACGGCGACGCCGCTTTGGCGCAGGCGTTCGACCAGCGGCTGCATCACCCCCAGGTCGCCTTCGACGACGCAGGCATCGACTATGGCGGGGCTATGCAGTTCGGCTGGCTGCGGGCGTTCGGCGCCTTCGGCATAGCTATAGAAGCCTTGGCCGGTCTTGCGCCCGAGGCGGCCCGCGTCCACCAGTTCTTTTTGCACCAGCGAAGGCTGGAAGCGGAAGTCGCCATAGAACGCATCGAAGACCGAACAGGTAACGGCGTAATTGACATCGTGGCCGATCAGGTCGGTGAGTTCGAACGCGCCCATGCGGAAACCACCGGCATCACGCAGCAGCGCATCGAGGCTGGCGCAATCGGCTGCGCCTTCCTGCAGCAGGCGCAGGCTTTCGGCGTAGAACGGCCGCGCCACACGGTTGACGATGAAGCCCGGCGTGGAGCGCGTGTGCACCGGCTGCTTGCCCCAGGCCTGGGCGGTGGCATGAATGCACGCGGCAACAGCCGGGGCGGTGGCCAGGCCCGAGACCACTTCGACCAGGGCCATCAGCGGCGCCGGGTTGAAGAAGTGCATGCCAACCACCTGGTGCGGGCGTTGCAGCCCGGCGGCGAGGCTGGTGATGGACAGCGACGAAGTGTTGCTGGCGAGGATGCAGTCGGTGGCGCACAAGGCTTCCAGCTGGCTGAACAGCGCCTGCTTGACCTGCAGGTTCTCGACGATGGCCTCGATCACCAGATGAGCATCGGCCAGGGCTTCGAGGGCGTCTACCGGGCACAGCCGGGCGCTTATGGCTTCCCGTTCGGTAGCCTGCATCTTGCCTTTTTCCACCAGGCGGGCAAGTTGCCGGTCTATGCCGGCCACCGTCTGGGCGGCAGCGCCCGGGCGGTTGTCGTAGAGCTTTACCGGGTGGCCGGCCTGGGCCGCAACCTGGGCGATGCCTGCGCCCATGGCGCCTGCACCGATCACCGCCACTTGGGCATTGCTTGCGAGTGCGCTCATGATCAACGCCCCTTGAATGTCGGCGTGCGCTTGTTCATGAAGGCACTCACGCCTTCGCGATAGTCCTCGCTGCGCCCGGCCAGGCGCTGCAGGTCGCGCTCCAGCTCCAGCTGTTCATCGAAACCGTTGTCGAAGCTGGCGTTCAGGCTGCGCTTGATCAGGGCCAGGCCGTAAGTGGGCTGGGTGGCGAGCTGGCGGGCGAGGGTGAGGGCTTCGTCACGCAGCGCGGCATCGTCCACCACGCGGTGGATCAGCCCCCATTGCTGGGCCTGTTCGGCGCCCAGGCGCTCGCCCAGCATGGCCAGAGCCTTGGCCCGTGCCATGCCGACCAGACGCGGCAGCAGCCAGGTGCCGCCGGAGTCGGGTACCAGGCCGATCTTGCAGAAGGCCTGGATGAAGCTGGCCGAGCGGGCCGCCAGCACCAGGTCGCAGGCCAGCGGGATGTTGGCACCGGCGCCGGCTGCCACGCCGTTCACCGCACAGATCACCGGCAGCGGCAGGTCGCGCAGGGTGCGCACCAGCGGGTTGTAGAACTTGTCGATCGATTCGCCCAGGTCCGGCATCTCAGCGCCCGGGGCGACGTTGCGATCGGACAGGTCCTGGCCGGCGCAGAAACCCCGGCCTTCGGCAGTCAGCAACAACACCCGGGCTTCGCTGCTCTGGCGTACTTGCTTGAGCGCCTCGCGCACTTCCAGGTGCATGGCGGTATTGAAGCTGTTCAGCTGCTCGGGGCGATTCAACGAGAGGAGGGCGACGCCGTCCTCGATGGAAAACAGGATGTGCTGGAAAGTCATGACAGGCTCGCTCCGTCAGTCGAGGGAAAGATGATCAGCGGCCCTGGAAGCGGGCCTGGCGTTTTTCCTGGAAGGCACGGATACCTTCGTCGCGGTCGGCGGTGCCGGCCAGCAAGGTGAAGGCATGGCGTTCGAAACGCAGGCCGCTGGCCAGGTCGGTATCGCCGGCCTTGAGCAACGCTTCCTTGGCCAGGCGCACTGCCAGCGGGGCCTTGGCGGCGATGCTGCGGGCGATGTGCAGGGCGCGTTCTACGGTGAGTTCCGGCTGGGTGATTTCGCTGACCAGCCCGGCCTGCAATGCATGAGGGGCGGTGATGGCTTCACCGGTCAGCACCATTTGCATGGCCAGCGGCTTGCCTACTGCCCGCAGCAGGCGTTGGGTGCCACCGGCACCGGGGATAATGCCGAGGTTGATTTCCGGCTGGCCGAAACGGGCGTCGCTGCCGGCGATGACGATGTCGGCACACATCACCAGTTCGCAGCCGCCACCCAGGGCGTAGCCGTTGACGGCGGCGATCAGTGGCTTGGCGAAGGCGGCGATGCTTTGCCAGTGGGCCACCCGGGGGTCGTTGAGGATGCCGACCAGGTCGCGCTCGGCCATCTCGCGGATATCGGCGCCTGCGGCGAATGCCTTGCGGCTGCCGGTGATGACCACCGCGCGGGTCTGTTCGTCTTGCCCAGCCGCTTCCAGCGCTGCGGCCAGCTCTGCCAGTAGCTCGGTGCACAGGGCGTTGAGCGCCTCGGGCCGTTGCAGGGTAATGAGCTGGACGCCCTGTTCGGGCGCCTGCACATCAAGATATCGCGGCATGTCGGGTTCCTCTGGCTGCACGCACGGCACATCGTGGGGCCGGCATTTCTTGGAATTGTTTGCAGGGGCGTGATGCGGGGGTCACGTCCAGGTGGAACCAGTATATGCATTACGCGATACAAAAAAGCAACATTCAAAATTGTTTCATGTATCTCTTTTTGCAGGGGTGACACCTGCCTCAGCAAAGGGTTTTCTGATGTTGAATCGCTTCATCACCTTGTAATTAACGATTAACGCTGCATTTAATGGAGCTCGATGACCCCGACAAAAGCGATACACGACCATGGCGATTGACGCATCACAAGATTGTGATACAAGATCAAGGCGCATTTGAAATCATTTCAGGAGCTTTGCCATGCCTTGCTATCGACTGGACGGCCTGACGCCCGTGGTTCATCCGACAGCCTACGTGCACCCTAGCGCCGTGCTGATTGGTGATGTCATCGTCGGCCCTCGTTGCTACGTCGGCCCACTGGCGTCACTAAGGGGGGATTTCGGCCGTATCGTGCTGGAGGAGGGTGCCAACCTGCAGGACACCTGCGTGATGCATGGTTTCCCGGGGGGCGATACGGTGGTCGAACGCAACGGGCATGTCGGGCATGGCGCCGTGCTGCACGGCTGTCGCGTGGGCGAAGACGCCCTGATCGGCATGAACGCGGTGGTGATGGATGGTGCCCATGTGGCACCGCGCTGCATCGTCGCGGCCACGGCATTCGTCAAGGCGGGTTTCGAATGTGCGGCACAAAGCCTGGTGATGGGCTCGCCAGCTCAGGTCAAGCGCCCACTGACCGAACAGGAACTGGCCTGGAAGCAACGTGGCACGGCGGAGTATCAGCACCTGGCGCAACGCTGCATGAACAGTATGGTCGAATGCCCGCCACTGACCGAGGTCGAGCCCGAGCGCCCACGCATGGAAGACACCGGCGTCAGGCCCAAAGGCCAGGCATCGGCATGAGCCTGGCAGCGTCACGCAATGGTCAGGCGGCCTGCCGCGCAGGTATAGTCGGTGCTTTAACCGTGCACAGTTCGCCCATGAGCAATCTCGCCCCACTGAACAACCTGATCACCCGCTTCCAGGAACAGACGCCGATCCGCGCCAGTTCCCTGATCATCACTTTGTACGGCGACGCCATCGAGCCCCACGGCGGAACCGTCTGGCTGGGTAGCCTGATCAACCTGCTGGAGCCGATCGGCATCAACGAGCGCCTGATCCGCACATCGATCTTCCGCCTTACCAAGGAAGGCTGGCTCACTGCCGAAAAGGTTGGCCGCCGCAGCTACTACAGCCTGACAGGTACCGGCCGCCGGCGTTTCGAGAAGGCCTTCAAGCGGGTCTACAGCCCCAGCCAGCCAGCCTGGGACGGTGCCTGGACACTGGTTTTGCTCTCGCAACTGGAGGCCGGCAAGCGCAAGGCTTTGCGTGAAGAGTTGGAGTGGCAGGGCTTCGGGACCATGGCGCCGAACCTGCTGGGCTGCCCACGGGCAGACCGCGCCGACCTGGCTGCCACCTTGCGTGACCTGGAGGCGAGCGACGACAGCATCGTCTTCGAAACCCACACCCAGGAAGTGCTGGCATCCAAGGCCATGCGTGCCCAGGTGAGGGAAAGCTGGCGCATCGACGAACTGGGGCAGCAGTACAGCGAGTTCATCCAGCTGTTCAGGCCGCTCTGGCAAGGTTTGAAAGAGCAGCAACAACTTGATGCGCAGGATTGCTTCCTGGCGCGTACGCTGCTGATTCACGAATACCGTCGGCTGCTGCTGCGTGACCCGCAACTGCCGGACGAGCTGCTGCCTGGGGATTGGGAGGGAAGGGCCGCGCGACAGTTGTGCCGTAACCTCTATCGGCTGGTGTTTGCCAAGGCGGAAGAATGGCTGAATGTAGCGCTGGAGACGGCTGATGGGCCGTTGCCGGATGTGAATGAAGGCTTTTACAGGCGTTTTGGCGGGCTGATTTGAAAAATAATGTCAACCATAGTGAGCCTTACCCTTTATAAGGTAAACCCATATAGACATTAGGTTTGGGAAAGCCCTGCGTAATGTGTGATATGGTTAACTTTAAATTGATTAATGTTAACCATGGTAAGCCTTATGCCGGACTACTTTCCCGTCGCATGTGCCGACACACTCAGTAAAATCGGGTTGTTGGTCAAGGCCCGGCGCCTGGCGCTAGGCCTGCGCCAGGCTGACCTCAAGGCAGCTATCGATGTTTCAGCGCATACCCTGCGCAAGATCGAGAGCGGCTCCGAGCTAGTGGACCTACGGTCGTTCATGCTGGTGCTGTGGCGACTTGGTATCAGTGATACGGTGTTCTCGTCGCTGGAGGGCCTGGAAAAAAGCTCACAGATCACACGCTTCACCCGAGGCCACGACGCGCATCAGGGCATCGCGGCCAAGCGTGTACGGCTGGCGAAGCCCAAGCCCGAGGAGTTCTGATGTCTCGCGCGTACATCTATATGGAGCACCCGGAAACGGGCGAAGTCATGACTCTTGGGCGGCTAACGCTGAAAGGTAAGGTGGGCGAGTTCCTGTATGCCCCAGACCAGGTGGCGCGTGGCGGCTGGATACCTGACCCGATCAATTACCCTCTGCGCGCCGAAGCCTACTCCGGCATTACCAAGAACCGCGGCATACCTGGCTTCATCAATGATGCCATGCCTGACGGCTGGGGGGAGCGACTGCTGCACCGGGCTTACGGGCAAGACCTGGGCACAATCGACTTTCTGCTCAAATCACCAAACAACGATCGCGTCGGCAACCTGATGGCAGGCAGCGCCACAACTCCTGCCGAAGGCATTGGCGGGGGTGCGGTACCGAACCTGATGGGTCTGGCAAGATTCGTTGCCGCTTGTGAAACGGTATATGACGGGCAGCTCGACAGTGAATCCGCCGCTACGCTGAATGTGCGGCAGCAACGCTCTGCGTTGGGTGGCGCACGACCGAAACGCACCCTTCAGGACAAAGGGATGCTCATTCTGGCTAAACCACGCGATCGGTTTGACCACTACGACCTACCGACGATTGAGTACGCCTGTATGACATTTGCGGCGGGGAAGGGTATTAACGTGGCCCGGACCGCGCTGCATGCTGAAAACCCATCTACATTGCTGGTCGAGCGCTTTGACCGCACGCCCATTGCCGAGGGCGCTAGGCGCATACCGATGCTCAGTGCTCTGACTTTGCTCGACTCGGAGTGGGATGGCCCGCACCACAGGGATTGGCGCTATGCCGCCGTGGCAGACGAGATGCGTCGGCGGGGAGTGCCGGATGGCGACCTGCAGGAGCTGTTCAAACGCATGTGCTACAACGCCCTGGCAGGCAACTCCGACGACCATCCGCGCAACCATGCAGTGGTCTGGGTTGGCGGGAAGTGGCGGCTTTCACCGATGTACGACGTATTGCCGATGCTTGATGAGGGGCCCGCGAAGGCCTTGGCCATGGCGATTGGCCGGGAGGGCAGCCAGGTCAGCCGGAGCAATCTGCTCAGCCACCATACGCACTTTGCACTGACACGGGATCAAGCCGAGCATTTGCTTGAAGAAGTGGCGAGCTGGGAGCAGGAGTTAAAGGATCATTACGCGCAAATCCTCTCAGGAGAAGACCTGGATATGGCCTGTGATGCGACCAGTTCGGTGCGGATGCTCAGGTAGGTGGGTGCTTTAATATAACTACTCTAAATGAATATTTAGCATAGTTATAATTTATTTGCATATTAGGCGCAAACGTAGTGTTCCGCAGGGTGCTGTCCCGGTATCGTCAGTAGTCGCATGCCAGTCAGTCCGCGGCTGAAGCCGCTCCCATAGTTATCGTGTGAACCTGAAGCTTGTGTTGTACTTTTGGGAGGGTTCACCGTGAAGAAGCCGGCGCGGCGCCGCTCCCACAGGTACCGCGTTAACCTCAAGCTTGCGTTCTACATGCGGGTGCAGGGCTTTCCCGCGAAGAAGCCAGCAGACGGTCGCTACTTCATGATCAAGGTAAACTTTGGCCTGCAGCAGGCCGGCGTTATCTGATGAACAACGTGAACGGTTGGTGCGCGACTGGATTCAGGGAGCTGAACGATAAGGCCGATCATGTGAACTGATCGCCGTAGCCTGCAATCCATACACGAGGCATGGAATGAGGATGCGCACGCGTTGCGTTCCAAATGGCAGCGGATGGAAATGGGATGGGCAAGGCTGAACAGTAAGTGCGGTGATGCCGAAAGCTCCTGGCCTGCGCGCAAATCTGAAAGCACATGGCTGGCCTGACGCTTGAGGTGCGAAGGTCTGATTTCGTTTTTGCATCGCAGGCACCACGGACAGAGGTACCGGATTGACGACCGCGCTGGTGGGCCAGCGATCGATCAGAGCGGGAAGATCAAATCGACCAGGGAGCTTTCCCTGGTCCCAAAGTGCCTCACTCGTGGTCTGGTGACCAAATATAGGCTAGCGCATAATGAGTATTATGTTAAATGACGTATTTGGAAGCGCCCGTTCATAATCTCTTTCACCCAAAGCCTAGAACTCCACCTTGCCCCTGTGAGCGTTGAGAGTTTTTCAGAAAAAACAACGATTCACTGGAATGGTACGTCGTTCATGAGCTTAGCGGAGCCCCTTCCGAATCTAGATCAACTTCAGTCTCGTTATCTTTCGACTGCGACCGCGAGATAAATGGAATCAATGCGATAAGAGTCAACGAATTAATCAGATTCTGCACGGGACTGACGATGAAATAACTGGAACAAATCATCGCTTTCTCTACGAATTAATCAGATTCCATTTTTATTTTTTCCCCGTTCGCACCGGAGCCTATTTTGCCTGCTAGTCACAGCTATGCTGTGACTTCATTCGTGATCCGAAATCCGGGAGTCCTCATCATGGAAGTCAATTTCCATCCGCTGTTTCCGCAGTTTTTCGATCCGCACATCATGTTGACTGCTAGCCAGCAAGAGGAATCTAAGTGCATTGCCGACTACCTAAACGGGTTACCAGTCTCCTGCCATGCCTGGGTGTCATATGAACTGGCAATCGAATTCGTGAGGGACACTCCTGAGCGCTCAATTCTCAAAGCCCGGCTATTTGAAGTTTTTGTGCTGTGGTTGTTCTGCGTCCGCAACAAGCCCCTCTCAACTGTTGACGCACAGGACATGGCAGCCTTTATGGCTTTTTATCAGAGTCCGCCTGCTGACTGGATCCGCGAAAAGTCACTGTGCCCGAGGTTTGTCGATTACCACCGCTCCGAAAAAACTGTTAATCCCGACTGGAGACCTATATCCAAACCGAAGCCAAAGGCCTTGCACTCCATGAAATGGGTATTGCGCATGTTTGGAGAGTTTCTCTCGAACGGAGCCTACGGGGTAATAAGTCCTCCGAGCCTCCCGGCGCAGCCTGAATGTGACTTACAGGACGCCTCCGCTCAATCATTGGCTTATTTAAAGTGGCTTGAGCAAAACTGCTCGCTAGTCAAAGGCGGCGAGAGAATTTTATTCGTTTACGCTTGTTGTCACTTCTTTGAGCTGAGTGCTGTACAATTCAGCAGCGCACTGCCTTTCTTTTCGATGCAAAACCTATCCTATCGGGATGATGGTTGGGTTCTAACTCTTCCATTGGGAGGCGAAACTATTGTGCGCATAGTGCCACCTGAGTTTTTTGCTTACCTCGAAAGGTATCGCGCATTCGCAATTCGTAGTGGGCAATACCATGGTGGTATGGAGGAACAATTGATCGATACGAAAAGGCGCGTTCAAAAATCTGAGAATTTTCCAAAGAAGAATGACCATACACCCTCCGCTATCGCCTTATTGCGCGCACTTTCTGATATTCATAAAATGAAACCTCAGCCTCATGAAGATGCTGTTCATCGACAACTCAATAGTAAAACCTATAGACTTCGCCAGTCTTCTCATATAGAGCACAATGAGACACTGCAAAAGCTATATATTTTGTCGTGCGCCTCAACTAATGCTGCCGCTTTGCCTCCAATCCCACTATTTAGATATCCTGTTGACATCGATGACCCTGATAGTAGCTTGAATCGACGAGGTGCGCAGCAACTACTAGAAAGCTTGTATCAGGGAAGTGAGCTAGAAAAGCATCTCAGTGAGATCGACTATTTTTTTAATTTCGCGCTCACTAATGTTGGTTGTGTGGCGCGCCTGCGACTTAAGGCTTACGAAACAGCGTTGCTTTGGTCGTTCCTGGTTAAAAAACTTCCAATATCATTGCTCAATGTTTCCGACATAGAAGAGTTTTACATTTTTTGCTTGAATCCACCTGGTAACTGGTGCCTTTCCTCTCCAGTGAGGAAGTTTATCGAATACAACCCTGCTCTAATCCCGAATCCAGCATGGACACCGTTTATGAATCAAGAAAATATCCAGGATGCGAATGCTGTAAAAGCGCACTCGGGTCGAATTATTCATGGGTGCTTCAGAGTGCGGCAGGCAATGATCGAGATGGGGATGGTTCCAACAAATATTTTTGCTCCTCTCGCTCATGAGATCTGGAGTGTTTCACCGGAGAGTCGGAAGAGGAACCTTTACTGACGTTGTGAGGAGAAAGTATGAGCACCCTGCCCCACCAACCCTCCCTGCACTTGCTCGCCGTGGACGGTAAGTCGGCATTACTCATTCGTCGTACTTGTCGGGCACGTTTTACCAATTCTCTGATCTGCATTGATAATTAATCGTTTGTTAATGGTGCTGCTAAATTCAAGCCCTTGAGGTTCTAATCAATTCGAAGATCTTCAAAAAATTAAGAGAACATCTTTACAGCTCACGCCAATTCGTTTTTGGGTAGCAGGAAGGTTCCGTAGAATTCGTAAGTCGTCACTACAAGCCCACCCGCCAATGATGCCCGACTCGCCGAAACGCTTGTCGGAGGCGCTCGACAAGTCGTGGATGGGCACCCGTTATGCATCGGCGCTGATGGAACGCGTATTGATCGATGCTCAATTTTGCTTCGCTTTTCCAACACCCACTTACCCTGAACTGCCTCCGACCTCCACCGCAAGGCCTGCGCCAACCTTGCCCGGCTCTACGCATCAGCCTCCCGGATCGGTAAAATACGGCGTCCAATCACCGTTGCGAACCAAGCATGGCCAAGGCTCCAAGGAAACAGCCCCCACGGGTAGCGTCAGCCCAAGAAAATCCGGTAGGTACAAAAGCCCAAAACCCGGCTAAATCCAAAGAAAGCCCGGAAAAGCCAGTCAAGGGTCGGAGGAAGCAGGTAGCAAGCCCCGTATCCACCGGCGATCGCGGAGGTTCATTCGAGCGTCGCGTGCAGGCCGTTCGCCTCCTTGCCATGTGCTTGGGCTCGCAGTGTCCGGGTGCCCGCGATGGCTACGTGATCACCCGGTTGCTCTTCCAGGGCCGCCTTTTCGATCACGACACCGATGACCTAGTGATCGATCTCTGGCACCCGGGTACCGGCCAGGTTGCTACCCAGCGGCTGCAGATGAAGCGATCGCTGAAGCCGACGGACAACCCCATCTTCAATGAGTCCGTGGGGCTGGCCTGGGAAGACTTCTGCAAGCCAGGCTTCCGACGCAACGTTGACGACCTCTTGATCGTCTACCACGCCTCCAGCAACACCGCCATGCACGCCGCTCAGGAAGTGGTGCGTTTTGCGGCGAGTTCCGGGACGCCAGACGACTGGTACAAGCGCGTGCATGCTGAAGGCTTTAGCAATGAAAGCAACCGCAAGGCCTACGCTGCGATTCGGCGAGCCGTTGAGTTACAAAAAGGCGCCGAGGTGGACAAGGTTGATCTGTTTCCGTTTGCGCTGCACCTGAATTTTCTTCCGCATGACCTGGATTCTGATCGTACTGTCGAGGTCGACAACCAGAAGCAGCTGATCAGCAACTTCGTCCCTTCGCGCGATAGCAAAGATGTCTGGGCCGCGCTCCAGGTTGCCTGTGCCGAGCTGAACGGGATGGCCGGTGAGATCACCTTGGACTCTGCGGAGCGACATTTGGGGGCACTTGCCCTTGAGTTCAGCCAAGCGCGAGCACTCTGGGAGGGATATCAGGCGGTTCAAGCTGCGAAACGTAATAACCTCGGCCCCGGCTCGCTGGTCGACCAAATGGGCGCCCTCCCCTTGACCGCCGAGGCCCACCGCAAGCTGCAGCCGCTCTTGGACGCGCTCAGACCCTTACTTGGGGATGGCACAAATTCGCAGAAAGTACTGCTCGCGGATGAGCTGCCTTCGGCGCGCGACACGGGTTCGATGTCGCCTTACTCCCGACAGCTCGACCGGATTACCGAATGGCAGCAGGGCCACCGGTTCCAGGACTGCCTCAAGCAACTGGAACTCCTAGAAAGCGACCTTGGCGAGTTTGACGATCACCAGAAGGCCAGGTGGCATCTGCTTCGCGGCTTGTCGAAGTGGCATCTGGGTGAAGACGAGGAGGCGGCAGACGACTTTGACGAAGCCGCCAAGCTTTGTGATTCCGATGATCGTATTGCGGCTGCAGCGATACGTGCCCTCATGCTTCGGGGTCAGGTTACACAGGCGGTTGCGGTCGGAGAAACGTTGAGCGCTCGTTTCCCTGAATCCTTTATCGTCTGGGTTGCGATGGCCAACGCTCGCATCATCGCGGGTGAACAGCTGAACGAAGCCGATGTCCCCAGCGCCTTCATTGATAAAGCCGCGGCATGGCAACTGGTGGCCTCCTCCTATGCCGGTCGTGACGATGATGCAGGCGCCATCCGCGTCATACGCATTGCACTGAGCAAGCCAGATAGCTCGTTCTTTATCGACGAAACCTACCTTCGTTACGCCATTCGACTGGCCACGGCTGATGCTGTGCGGGTCAATTGCCGGTCGATGTTGCCTGAGCACGTAGAGGTGTTGCAGGACGCGATGGCGCGTTTTGATGATCGCGCCACCACGCTCTGGGCTGCGCAGAGCCCCAAGACGGTGAGTGATGTGGTCGCACACCTAGCCTATGCAATGGTACTGCTTCAGCGCGCTGATGAAGCCCTGCAGCTGATTCAAGAGGCGCACCATAAAGGTGTAGTCGTTTCGGACGTCTTGGTTCGGGTCGAGATCGAAGCCCTGTGCGATTTGAGCCGCTGGGAGGAAGTCACGAAACGGCACCAGGCTCACCTTGCAGACTTGCCGGTCGAGGCCCTGCTGCGATTCGGCCACGCTTGCATGGCGCAGTCGCGGACAGATCTGCTACAGCTTGCTCGTGAGGAAGTCGCGCGACGGACGCACTCGGACGTCGCGGCCCGAATCGCCACCATGCTGCAGCATTTGCACTGGGATCTGGCACTACAAGCTGGCGACTGCGAGACGGTTCGCAAAGAACTGGAGCACGCAGGTGTCACGCCCCAGAGCAGCGACATCATTGACCTGTATTTTGCCAGTCGCGCTTATGAGGGCGATGTCGAGCTTGCCAATCGCTTTGTGGATCGGGTCTCCCAGCTAGCACCTGACGCCACAGATCCTCAAGAGCTTTCCCTCGGTGCGCGGGCGATGATTCGAGCTCAGCGCCATGGTGAAGCGGTTGTTATCCTTGAAAGGCTACTACCCGTTGACGCCTTCACGCCTTTGCATGTCGATCTACTCCATTGCTACAGCTTGACTGGTCGGCAGGCTAAAGCACGTGATCTTCTGCAATCCATGCCTGCCACTTGGCGCAGCTCAGCTGATGCTCGTGAGCAGGCGCTGTTCCTCTACAACAGCGCGGGTGATTGGGCGCGAATGCGCGAAGTCATGGAGCTCAACGTTGCAGAGTCTCCTCACATTGCCCGTTTTCGGTTGATGTTCCTGCGCGTGGCTGCATGTGAAGGTGTCCTAGATTTCAAGGCCTTGGTAGCGGAACTCCCCGTATTGCTCGAAGGCAGCGCCAAGACGCTTCTGCAACTGGCCGGCATTGAACTGCGATACGGCCAGGTTCAGAAAGGGCTGGATCGGATCACTCTTGCCATGCGCTGCGCCCAGGGTGACGTCGAAGCTGCGGCTACCCACGTTCAAGTGATGCTGACGCTCTCCCAAGAGATGGCAGAGGAGCTGCGCAATATCGAGCGCGCGCCAGCAGTCATCGCGCCAGGGACGTCGATTGTGTTGGTCGATCAGCAAGGCAGCCCTCAACGAGTCACCCTCGATCTGGAGGGCTTTAGCTATCCAAACAGTTCAACCGAATTTACTCCCGCAGACTCTGTGCTCGCCAAGAGTTTGATCGGATTGCGTGCTGGCGAGACCGCTAGCGTCGACAGTCTGCTGGGTGCTCAGCATTATGAGATCAAGCAGATTTCTTCCATCCAGCAACGCCTGCTGGAAATTTCGCACAGCGTGATAAGGAATTCGCTTGCCCCTAGCAAAAGCCTTGTGTCCATGACCCTTCCTGAGGACGAGAACGGTGACATGGATTTCTCGGCCTTTATCAAGCAGCTCGAAGATCAGCGAACGGAAGTCAACGAGCTACTGGCGGTCTACGAGGAAAACCCTATCACCCTGGGTGCGGTGGCTAAGCACCTGGGGCGCGACTTTGTTGATGTTGTGCGGGGATGGATAACTGATGGGCCTTGGCTGCAGACTTCGTCGGATGCAGGCTTTGCCCATGATGTCTTTCCTGGACGGCTAGTAGGGTCAACCTGGGTCGTAGACCTCACGATGCTGACGGAGCTGGCCACACATGGGCTGCTAGATGTCTTGGACAACCTCTCCCGGGTTTATGTCAGTAGCCATACCCATCAGGCGTTGCGTACCAAGATCGAGGCGGCGGCTTTGTTCCGTAAAAGCGGCACCTTGTATTCACACGAAGGGCAACTGGGTTTCCATGAAGAAAGCGAGGAGGCTCATGCCCGGGAATTAGCGTTCCTGGAAGGCATTGATGTTGCCATCTCGAATTTTTGCACTGTCGTACCGGCGTATGGCCCTCTTGATCCGACGCCAGTCCTCCAACGACTGGAAAATGTGCTGGATCCGCAAGAGCGCGCTTGCCTGACACTCTGCCATGAGTATCAGGCGGGGCTACTGTCACTTGAT
This sequence comes from Pseudomonas sp. PNPG3, assembly GCF_023093815.1. Taxonomy (NCBI): domain Bacteria; kingdom Pseudomonadati; phylum Pseudomonadota; class Gammaproteobacteria; order Pseudomonadales; family Pseudomonadaceae; genus Pseudomonas; species Pseudomonas sp. PNPG3. Next base: position 16,008 of record NZ_JALLKV010000027.1, on the reverse strand, counting down.
GGCAGGCTGCGCCAGCTTGCTCAAGCACTCGACATTCCGTCTGCTTCGCCTCAAATGTTACTTAAGGGTATGGTTGGCCAGGGGGTGTTGAGCTCCGTTGAGTATTCACGCACGCTCATCCGAATGATCATGGCCCGGCGTCACTTCATTTCGATCAGCACTTCGGATCTTGTCGCCATGATGGATCAGGGTGTGGCCTTCGCGAACGCCGGGATCAACAGTCTGCGTCAGTACCTTGTGTACCCTGGTGTGGTGTTCGGCCTCGCAGCGATAACGGTTATGGAGTTTGTCAGCAAGATGTTCAGCACAGGGCGCTGTACATTCGTCGCTATGCTGGAGCTGATCCAACACCTGGTCGAACCGCTTTTCCAACACGCTGACTGTCCAGCAAATTTCGTTGAGTGGTGCCTGAAGCGTCTGAGCGAGCGGAACCCGGTGTTTGGCGCACCCCATTTGTCGTGTATCAAGCATCAACTAGTGGCGGCTAAAGTCGCTGCCGAGCACCCCCTCCAGCAGGTTACGCTGGAAATTCACGACGTCTGCGCCAGCTTACCCCCGATGTACCGGCATGATGACGACCGGAGCTACCTGACAGCGCTTATGAAGCTTGAAACTGTCACAGACGAAGCTACAGGCATTGTGGTCGGGGCAACCGCTAAGGTAAGGCTTGAAGCGCCGTCAGGCGATGATCCCATGGATCCGGCAGGCCACATCAAAACAGGAGATTGCTAAGGCTTTCTTGCGCCGTGCTCTTGACCGATGGATCGAGGGCTGCGACCGCTGCTGACCGGGAAATAGCGCGTGGCCGAGACATGTTTCCGGTCGGCCAGCCTTGGAACACTCAAATGTAGGGTGTTCCGTCCTTGCGCGTGAATAGCCACCTACCGTCTGGTGCCTTCGTTGCCTGTATGTCATCACTAGGATAGGAAACACAGTCACCCTCGCTTCGGTCGCCAACCTCCAGAATGACGCAGTCCGCATCTGATAGATTCTCCAGGTGGTGAGCCAGCCCCCCTTTCGGAAAGCCCACAACCATCCCAGGCGCGAGAAGATGAAGCTCATTGCCTCTATGCAAAGTGGGCGTTCCTTCAAGAACATAAATGAACTCATCCTGCTGGGTGTGACGATGGTGCAGAGCGGACAACGATCCAGGTGGTAGGCGAACGAGATTGACGCCGAAGTTCTTGAGCATAAAAAGGTCACCGAGCGGTTGCTTTTTGCGACCAATCATCCTGGACGCAAAAGGCTCGGGGTAGTTGCTCGGGCGACCTCTAGCAGGGGCTTTGGCGGCCAAAATCGGGAGCGGCTCGTCCATTCGTAGCATCATCCTATGCAGTGATACTGGATCTGTCCCGTGACCACGGAAGCCAAGATGCTGCGCTCAAATGGCCTATCTCAGGCTATCAACAGCATATGGCTAGGGTGACGATGACAATGATACACATGCAAGATCAAGAGCACACCCACACCCGTCAGAACACCTCTGGCTGCGGCTTCGGTTCCGGAGGCGTCAGGTGCTGCGTCAACCGTCTAAGTTTCCCAAGCAGCTCATTAAGACGTGACTACCGCCACCACTGTCCAGGCGTTGCGGGACACTCGAAACTGCGCAAGCGCCCTTCTTCCGTTGGCTTGGTGTCGGCGTTCACAACATACCTGGCATCGATGGAAACCTAGTGGTCAAGTGACGCAAAGAATCCGGTCAGCTCTTCAACGGCTGTACCAACTGGCCCCGTTGCAATCTTTCAGAGCCTAATTGTCCTGACTGCCAGGGCCCTTTGCGTCCGCTTGGAAAGCGCTATCGGGTCTGCAGTAAACCGGGATGCTCGGGGTGGATAGCCATGTGTCCAGTGAGCCCGGGGTACATGATTTACCGGGCGGCGGCGGGAAAGTGGGGTTGTTCCGATTACCGCACTGCAAGCGTGAACAGCTGTGGGCACATGGAGAAAAAGATTTTACCGCCCAGACAGTCGAAGTAGCGCCAGCCGTGATCACCCCTCGCTCTGTGTCCTGCTGTGAGGGGCTCTGTAGGTGACGGTCATTTACATAGCGTTCGCTTCAGAGCGCGCATGAATCGGCGGCAAACACACTGAACGCCAGATTGGAGTACATTTGTACTCCTTAGGGATTTCCCCATTCATACCATCGCCAGGCGTGTGTGGTATTGGATTGATCGATCGGGGTGCGCCTCTCCCAGCCTGTCGGCCTTTGGCGCGCAGCGAGTGACATCAATGCGCTTTGGCAATCACGGGCGCCGCCATTTGCTTTATTGCCGCTCAACTTATCATGCATGTCGGCGCAAGCCATTTGCCTGCGTACCGACTTGAGCAGCCCTACCACACCACTCAGGATTTGAGTGGACTCACATGCAAAATCGGATTGTCATCCACGTTGACTACCCGAACCGTTACTCGGCTACCAAGTTTCCCAAAGAACGAGGCTGCGTCTACTCCAGTGAGCTTGCTGCCATCTGCGTAGTTGAAGCTCTCTGTTACTCGCATGTGGACGAGTTTTTCGAACTCCGGTTCGTTTTCAGCAATCCATGCCATTACTTCTCTGGTCATACTCAAGGGGACGGGCCTTGTAGCTGCGCTCCTTTTAGCGCGGGCGGGAGGTGCTTTAGGTCTTCTAGCTGGAAAAATATTGACGCTGTCGAGCTGAAATTTTGCTGGCACCGTGCAGACAGGCCTTTCGCCATGTAGCAGGTTCACCACGAGATTCGTGCCGTCGGGCTGACCTATCAGACTTTTGCCTGAAGCAGACACTTGGAATGATAGCTGTGAGAACGCCTCCAGCACTCCAGGTGCGTAAGTGATACCGCGACCGATACGTGTGATCTGTTGGCCCGCTACCCTCGCCCAGCCAAATTCATTGTTTTCAAGGAAACATAGGTAACGTTCGCCCTTTTCAAGCTTGGCGTGGATTGATCCATCCGCTCGCTTCCAGCGGAGAAGGTTCTCTTTGGCATCGGTCTTTAGACAAGGCGTAGACACGCTGCTTGCCCTCTTGACCTCTGCACTCTTCGTAGGACTGGAAGCGAGAGCTCGCTTCAGCTTACCCTCAATCAGTGCTCGTCCTTTGAGGTGGGCCTCATATCGACTACGGCTAGCTCGTCGCTTCGCCCTGAGATTAATTTGAGTTTGTGCCGATTCGCATTTTTGAAGGAACTCGTCATAGAGCTTCTTCACGCTTCCGACTTCCGATTCCATATCGGCGACCATTTCAGGAGTAATCCGCTCAGCAGCATCCAGCCAAGGTTCCACTATGTCCATGGCTTGCCGCCTTGCTGCTTCCCCATTCAGGCTGACACTGAGCTCCAGATTGTGCTGTCCATTTTGAGTAAGATTCTGACTACCAACCGTGATGAAGCTGGTGTGATCGGTCACCACTTTGGCATGCAGTCGATCAAGCTTGTAGACCTTGTGTTTGGCCATCAGTTTGACAATGTCACCAAGGTCGGAACCACCTGTGGCGAAGACCTCTACATTGAACAACGTATAAATGCTCGCGCTGGCCTTCCCGGCAACCAGGCTCATAACGGTGCCTTTGGTGATATACGGCGACAATATGGTAAGCGGGCTGGTCGATCGTTCGGCGTGCTGTTTCCAGCGGTTAGTGATGTTTTCAAACATTCGCATCGGCGGGTTCGTCCTGAAAATCGCCCACGCCCTTGATGGGCCAACAAGGTGTAGGTCTTAGCTTTCTATGGCTTTGAGAGAGAGTATCGATCTGCAAAATGATCGCTTGCCTAGAGCGCCTAAGCAAGCAAGCTGGGAAGCATCACAATCGTAAAACACCTCTACAGGTCTTCTTCGCCCACAGCTGAAACATTCACTGGCTCAGGTACACAGATCACTCTGTTCAACCGCTCGAAAAAACCTGATCATCCGCTTTCCTTCCGCATACGATGCTCACTAGATGCTGCATGCTTTCAGGCGAAACAAAAGTCACCTCTACAAGCGTTATCTTGGGCACCGAGAAGAGGGTGAGAAGCGCGTTTGCGAGGAAGATGAAATCACGGCGCTGATTGCCGGCCCCTTGGATTTCCTGCCTCCAGAAGCGAGTGGCGCATTCTGGCGCGCACTGCTCGAAAGTGACGTCGATGAAAACCTTCCGCTCCCAACTGGTGCAGTCAGTTTTCTGCGGATGGATTTCTGGCCGAAACGATCGGTAGAGCCTGATTTGTTGGTTGAGATGGGATGGTCAAACGGGGAGCGACGAATCATCGTCGTCGAGTTCAAATGGCGTGCGCCCTTGGGTACAGATCAGCTGCATCGGCAGTGGGATGAGTTTTTGACTGACGCTGAGCGCGAAGTCGCTTACCACCTGTTCATTGGGCCCGAGTTGAGTGTTGGCCTCAACGCCCTTGGTCAGACGGACATCTGGAATGGTCGGCTGATTCTGCGTTCGTGGCTGAACGTGCTTCAGATCCTCAACAAGCTGGACTGTTCCAGCTACACCGGACTTAGCAAATGGCGATCTCAAGTCACCAGCTTCCTTGGTCAACTGGACATCAAGCGATTCCAGGGATTTCAGCAACTCTCGCCTGCAACAGTACCCGCACGTACGCACGTGTTTTGGAATCCGTTGAACGGCTTCGACACGAAGGCGCCAGATCTACCTGTTATGGTTAACCCCAAGCCTAATCATTTCCTATGGAGTTCTCAGTGATGTCGTCCTCCCCCATCAGCATTGGAGCGTCAATTACCGATGCGGTGAAATTCATGTCGAGGCTTGCTGGTGAGTGTGAAACGCTGGCTGATCTGGTCAAGCAGGAAATCAGTAGAGTTTTTTTGACGCCTGAGCTTGCCAAGTACTTCAAGCCGAGCAGTGCATGGATCACCTCCCGAGCGACGGATGAAGACGGCTGGGTGTACACCGGCATAGGCATTTCGCTGCCCATTGCGTCCAAGCCTAAGCGGTCGACCACTAGCCACATCATCGTTCAAATCAGCCTCGCAGGCGAAGGTATTGAGGCAATTGATAATCGAGAGCCTCTGGTGCACATCGGCAAGTGGGGGTGGCCGATCGATTTCGTCGATATTCAGATGGGCTTTCCTTGCGATCTGGATAGCGGTTACGACCTGGAGCTTGAGAGCGGCCAACTGTTCAGGTGGGTGCACACGGAGTATGACAATGAATGGTGCTACAGCGTACGTTTGACGGACATTAACTGCCCCGAAGACGTGAAAATCAATATCATCGATCCACTCAGGTCACTGCTTTTGGGGGCTGAAGCTTCGCAAGCTCTAGCTGGGACTTGCGCTGTGCGGTATGTCGGGACAGGGGAAAATGCTGGTCAGTATCGGATGTTGCCTCGCCAGTGACCGGATATGCCTACGCATCTTGATCGGAATCCCATGGAAAAGGCCGTGGGAGAGACCTTCCATGCACTAGCCGCGATGGGTACGAGAGCAGGCGACCAGATCCAGCACCGGTGGCCTGATGCTGGTCTTGTGTGTTTACGCTTGCTGGTTAGCCGCGGGGCGGTTGCCACAACTCTTTCTGGCGGCGCCTGGTCACTTCGGTAACGGCTGAAACCTCAGTAAAACGAATGGCGATGGGAATGTCACTTCTTCCTGTCAGCTGCAGCGCTCGCGGTGGTCTTGTTGGGTGATGGCGCCTCGCCGTGAAGACCTACCAGCGCTGACCGGCAGTCAGCACTCCTATCCGGTGTAGTCTACTCCCGAGTCGTAGGCAGTGGTGACGTATCCAGGACATTTGATTCACATATTTTTCACGCCTGTTTGCGCAGTCTCAGCTATCCCTACGTGTGATAGATCTTGCCCGCCTAGCAGCGGGCTTCCTTTTGCGTGCACTTTTTATCGTCGTGCACCAAGGAGCCCGCTGCTCCCTTGCCCAACACACAAAACTGCCCAATGACCACCAGTCTGCGTGGAAACAGTGACGCTCCATCACATCCAAGGGCTGGGATCATCACGCGCACTCGCCAACCGCATCGTCCTTGTGCTCCTGTCCCTGAACGCTTCAATGGCAACTATGAGCTTCTCGCGCCCCACTGGCTGAGCGGCAGTCATCGACCTATCCGACTGGCGCCAGCTCGTTCAGCAAGTAACCAAACATGCGGCAGCAATTTATGCATAAACCCCAGTTCCTTCGGTGAAGTCGGCTCGTTACTATGTGGCCACCTGCCATTGGTGCCTTGGGCGCCGAAACGCCTGAAGGGATTCACAATGATTAGAAGGTTCCGGCTTGAGCAAAAAGGCCGCTACGAAAAGCTGGTAATCGCCCAGCGCTTGTCGGATATGGTGGATAAATTCCTGGATGGGCGCCCTGCTCCGCTGGGAATCGGTGCTGAGCAGGGTGGCATAGCTGAATGGGACGATGTGGTCATCTACCACAGTGACGACCACTGGGAGCACTTGCAAATCAAGCGGCAGACCAGCGATTTCAGCGATAAACACTTCGACAAAGATGATTACCTAGCCTCCTACAAACCTCGCAAGAAGAAGCCAGACGCTGGCATCGTTGCTGCTGAAGAAGAACCAGAGTCTGCCTCAGAAACGAAATTCGATTCTGAGCTGGAGAAAGTCTTCAAGAGCTTGGCGGCTTGGCAACCACCTCCGGTGGGCGTGAAACCGGCCAAGCGTACGTTCTCGTTGACCCTGCCTGGCCCTGAGGTCGTGATTAAAGGGAAAGAAAAGGATCAGGACGTTCTCAGGATCACGCACCTGCGCGAAGTCTGGGATCTCTGTCGCAAGGATGGCGTCAACCTTGCTGGGCTCGGTAAGCGCGATGATAAGCCTACTCAGAATGTCTATACCTGGCTTACAACGTGGTGCGGGTTCAATGACTGGGCCCATATCGTCGAGAAGATGCGGGTGCTGGAAATTCACTGCGTCGGTGATGAAGGTGCTTTGGAGAAAAGTGCGCTTGAGTCTCTCGACAGGCACTTCACCGACTCGGCCATAACGCTTAGTGTGTTGCTGGACTATATCGGGGACAGCACGACGGACACGAATGCGGTGTCTTGCCATACCACGGCCACGCACCTTCAGAAGCTGCTTCGAGCAGGGGGGCAGACTTGGACGCAATACTTGGTTGACCCTATCCCAGGTGTAGGCTGGACAGTGTCCGGCACGCACGACCTTGGCACTGCAACGTCCCACTCAGCTAGCAGTCCTGCCGAGCAAGTCGTAAATCATCATTGGGCCCAGAGCATCCCAAACCGGCGGCTGAGACTACACGCTGAATATGCTCGCCCCACCAAAGCACTTAGCTTACCTTCCGCGATTCTTCGTCTGGCGTTGCATCTCAAAACAGGGAGCGAATCCATGCTCCTAGGCGAGCGCGCATGGCGTCAAGGGGCACACAGTGAATTGCGTAGCACGCTTGGAGACACTGAGCGGGATCTAGACGATCTCCACTGGTTCGAGAGTTCCGAGGCCCTTTCGTGCGCAAGGGAGCGCAAGATCTGCTCACCTGCGGGCACCAAAATCGAGTCAGATGATCTTCATGCCGCGATGAATGATGTGGTGTGGCAACAGCTTCAAATCTGCGTCGGAAATAAGCTTAACGGCATAAACGACCATGATTTGTCGGTTGCGATGGCAGAGAAATGGTTGGTATGGCGAGCCGAGTTAGACAAAGATCCTGAAGCCCGCTTGTTGCTCTTCGAGCAAATGATGTATCCCGTAACTGAAGGTATTAATGCCAAGCACGCGTTACGAATTGGGCCTCGGACGGTAGAGCTCATGGAGACCGCAATCATCATGCTGCTGTTAGCGTGTGTGGGGCTTGGCGGTGTTGATTGGCGCTCGATCGAACCAATTGGGGATGTGCTCAGCATCGCTTTGCGCCACTGGTCTGGGGAGCCTACCGACCACGACGGGCCCCGTCGCCTCGGTGATGACTGTTTGCGAAAACTGCTGGGTCAAGCTCCACCCCCTGTAGTTATCCTTTCGGGCGTAGAAGAGTCTGCGACCGAGTTACTGGAGGCAGGCATGGCTGAGGATCTCGAAGCTGGCCATAGCATGGCTGCTGAGCGCCAGCCGCGCCTCCTGGTCACCCGTTTCCAAGTATACAAGCAGCTAAGAACCGGAACGTTGGCCAAGCTGGAAGCTCATTTTCAAAAGCACTGGAACGCCTGGATGCAGGCACGCGAAGCAGCTATCGAAGCCTGTGGGAAAGGACACTGATCATGATGACGCTCCAACAATTGATTGCGGCGGTTGGCCAGCGGGTCGAGGGCCGGTATGAGATCCAACTTGCGGATGACATGGGGCTTCCGGAGGTTAAATACCCCTCGCAGATTCTACGACTCAAACGTGCCCGCCTTGCAAATGCTGGCTGGCGAACCGTGTTGTTGATCGAGCTTCCGTCTCCGGCGGTTCAAGCAGCACACCAGTGGGCTGCGAATGTTCGCGATGTCCTGCCTGAGCCGGAAACGTCCGACCTGTACATGTTCCTCGTCTTGCAAGACACCACGCATGACGAGGCCACTCGCATTGAGACGGATGATCGATTTTGTCGGAAAGTCGTAGTGCGTCAGCAAGAAACACCAATGGATTTTCTCGACCGCACATTCCTTGCTGCGCTTGATCCCCCCGGAGATGTTGAAAAGCTTAGCGATCCCTTGGCTGCAGCCTTCCAGGCGCTCTCCTCTGCTCAAACCTGGACAAGAGACCATATCGACTTCTGGAAGATGGAGTTGCTGTCGAGCACTAACGGCGCCGACGTCGCCCGATCGCTACGCGCATCGATGGCTGGCAGCGAGGATCAGCAATGAGCAAGTTGAATTCGATAACGGTATCAAACTTGCGTAAATTTGGCCCTGGCGTCGAGATTGAACTCAGCCCTGGCGCAACCATCGTCCTCGCGCCCAATGGTACCGGCAAGACTACGTTGTTCGAGGCCATTGAATTTGGACTCACGGGGAGAATTGCCCGTCTTCACGACGACATCAACCATGTCATCCGGGATGATGAAGCGTTCGCCGAGGTGAGTTTGAACTTTGCCGATTTTACTGCGTCGTCGAAGGTTACGGCAGCGGGTAAGGTGAGCCAAGAAGGCGATTTGAGCGCCCTATTCCCCGGCATCCCTAAGAATGACCTTCCATTTTTGCTCCGACTGACGCACTTGCTTGATCAACGAGAGAATGAGTGGATCGTCAAGGCAGACGAAAAGGACGCAGGCGCCCAGTTGGCAAAGCTTCCCATCGGGCGTGAGGGTTCACGCGCTGGCGCCACGCTTCCCTCAGTTCGGCGGTCATTGAACGAGGAGAAGGGTCGCCAACTAAAGGATTTGATTGAACTCGAAAAAGAGCTGGCTGACTGGAATCGGCTCATCCAAGAGCGCGATTTTGCTGCAGCTGGTGCCGTGGGAGCCTTGCGTCCTCAGGAGCTCCTCGCCAAGGCCGTCTCAGAGGCCGCAGCCCAAACCGAAAGTCTCGATCAGATACCACCAGGACTCCTCTTGGAGCCGGTGAATCAAGACAGCCTGGCCCTCGCGCATTCGGCGCTGCTCGATATCTTGCGTATCAAAGTGGAGCGGATGCAGGCACTTATCGCAGACCTGGCAGAGGCGGACGGCCTGATCGAGAGCTTCGGTGTCGTGCAGTCTCGCCTCGATATGCTAAAAGCCCAATTGGCCGTCGAGATCGTCACGCGCGACAATCATTCGAAAAGCCGAACCGAGAACGCCGAGCTTCTCCAAGAGCACCAGACAAATAGCCTGCTCACTCAACAGGAACGCGTGAGTGTTGCACAATCGCTGGAGCGAATGGTCAATGAGGTAGGTGCTAAACAGCAGGTTGACCACCGTAATCAGGCGTTAGCCGAGGCTGCTACAGCCGTATCAATCGCCGATCAGAATTGTGCAGCATTGCGACAAAAGCATGAGCGCAACCTGCAGATCAGGAATCAGCACGCTCAGCTCGACACCCAGGTTCTATCACTTGACCAGTCAGAGAGAAGGCTGCTTGACGGCCAGCGCTTGGTCATCGAGTGGGAAGCTGCCGAAGCCCTCTTGGCAGCGAATCGAAAAGAGTCAGACCTTAATGAGGATCTTCTTAGCCATTTGGGCGCCGAACTGACCCAAAAGCGTGCTGCACAGGAAGTGTGCAAGGCTGCTGAAACTGCTGCAAGAGCTCATTATCGGGCATTGAGTTCTTCAGCAGATGCAATTCGCCAAGCGGTAGCTTCAATTGCCGCGCACCTTCCCGCAGATCAAGATAGCTGTCCGCTGTGTTTGTATCCTCATGGCCCAGAAGACTTGCACAAACGTGTAGCCAATGCGTTGCAAGCCATAGACCCCAACCTGATTGCTGCCGATCAGCAATTGAAAGCCGCGGCAGAAGCATTAGCATCGAGCGATGCCGCGGTGGTGTATGCGCTCGAAGCGGTAGCGGATTGCCAGGCTAAGCTTGCTGCCCTGGACGAAATTCGCCACGACTTGGAGCGCCAGATTGTTCAGTTCCGAATCGATCCAATTCTGGCTAGCGACTCAGTGCCTTCGGCTAAGGAATCGCTCAGGGTTCAACTGGAGGGAGTCTCGGCAAGTCGCCGGAATCTGACAGATCGGCGTGCTGGGCTTCAGCCTCTGGTTGCTCAGGATACGTTCGATCAGGCTCTCCACACATACAATATGGCTGTCGCCGCTCTTGATCAGGCACGCGCTCAGCACAACGAGGCGCAGACTCGACGTGATCAAGCGGTCGCTGCATTGTCGGCCATCACAACAGGCACCCCCGATGGGCGAACACTTGAAGAGTTGACCCTATACCTCAAGGAGCTTGACGATCGAATCCGCGAGGCTAATGGAAAAGCTGAGAACGCCCAGTCGGTGCTAGATGCGCAGCAAATCCAACTGCTGGAGCTAAGCAATGCTGTAATGACGACTGAAGAGGCGATCAGGCAGGCTCAAACTCAGCTCGCGACGATGCGCAGGAGCTGGGAGGGACTTGGGTTGATGGGTGACCCGCTCACCGAAGCCGCTCAAGCGCGCGCCGGCACGTTGCGCTCAACGTTGGCGAGCCTTGGGAGTAATTTGGAAATGCTCGAAAAGCTCGGCGTTGAGATATCGGCTTGGGCCAGACTGAATGAAACGCAGATGGCGCAAAGACTCATCGACGTACAGCGCCTAGAGCACACGGAAGAGAGTTTCTTTGCATACCTCAACGATAGAATCTCGGTCGCAAAGGGACAATTGGCCGATCTTACAAGGCTGGCTGATGCCATGGACGCTTTGGATGGTTTCTTGAAAAAGGAAATCGGCAACGTTCAGAAGCATGTCAGCAAGGTTGAACCTCGTTGGCGGGCCCTCCTTAAACGGGTTGTGCGCGAAACGAGGTTCCACGAAGCAAGCCTTAAGTTCTTCACAGCCTACAATAAGGAGCGGGTGGAGGTTTCAGTGCCACTGGGTAAGAAGTCAGCCCCGGTACCTGATGTTGCAAGCGAAGCACAGCTTACCGATCTTCAACTGACCTTCCTGCTTTCCATGGCGATGAGTCACCAATGGTCGCCTTGGAAAGCCCTGCTACTTGACGATCCGACGCAACACCACGATCTGGTTCATGCCTCCGCGGTCTTCGATTTGCTGCGCGATTACATCGTTGATCACGGCTTCCAAATCGTCATCGCGACCCATGATGCGCTGCAGGCACGCTACTTCATGCGCAAGCTTCAGAACGACGGGATCGACGCGAAGATCTGGTCGCTCGTGCCGACGGAAAACGGAGTCACCGCTGAGGAAGGACAGCGCAAACAGCGAAGCAGCTTGACCTCACCCTCATAGCACTGACTTAGCGCCAGCCAGTGGTCGGTGCCGCGAGATAGCTTGGTTCCGTTGGTTGGCGCTACATTTTAGCTTGCCCTTTGGCTAATATCTTCACCCCCGCCGAGGGCAAAATCTCAGCACCACCACGACCGTTCCTCTTTTTTGACCGGGTACTCCGCCGCCCCGGCTTCCTCCGGCTCCACCGAAGTGGTCGCTGGATTTCCAACAGGGTCGATCGAGTCAACCTGCGCCCTCGCCCATTCCACCCAGGCCGCGGTCTGTTGTGCGATCTCCTCGCTACCGCCTATGGCGCCAGCAGCGACGGCATCAATGAACGCTCGAAGACGTTCGGATTTCTCCCACCTTTGCATATCTTCCATTAAACGCCCCTGGAGGTAGCGCTGATGCGCCGTTGCCATACGCGCCTCGCGACAGATTCTGGCGAACTCTTCGTGCTGCCTGCTTGATGCTTCAATACTTGCTCGGTTGGGGCTTTATGGATGGCAACCAAGGCTCACCTGGTTCACAAGCACTGTACAACCCTGCGCGCATTAGCCAAATCTAAGCTATGGCTTAGATTTTCTTCATCTGGGATCCGGTTTTTCCACAAACGAAGCTATAGCTTAGTTTTTAACGGTCACGCCCGTGACCTCATTGATGCAACTGCGCATCGCTGGAGAGTTGGGAGCGGCGGTTCGACAGGTTCGAAAGCTGCAGGCAATCACCCAAACCGATCTCGCCGACATTGTCGGTAAGAGTCATGTCCTTCTCACGGGCATCGAAATGGGCAAAGGCATGGTTGCGATCGCCAGCCTGCTAGAAGCTGAACGAGCTTTGTATGCGGATCTATGCTGAGCTGCTTGAGTACCAGTGCTTGGCATCTGCGCCAGCTCCCCCTGTGAGCGACTGCAATCCTCGACCCCGAAAAATCGGCAGCATCACGAGGGTTTTGCGACGGAGTCAACTCTCTCAGACTCGGCTTGCTTGCGAAGCTTGAGGTCGTTTAGTGCCTCATCCCGCTGTTTGGTGAGTTCAGCGGCGGTTGCTGTGAGCTGCACCGCCACAGCGCTTGCAGTCTCCGCCTCTTTCCTGGCGAGTGTCAGCTGATCCTGGAGCATCTCTTTAGCGCCCTCTGCCCTGGCAGCAGTCATGTTCGCCAGACTCAGATCCCCTTCCAGCCGCTTCAAAGCATCCTGATTCTGATGAGCGAGCTTGCTGTGTTGGCGAGCTTCGCCGAGCAAGCGTTCGTTGTCGCGATTAAGGCGAGTCAGTTCGTCCTGTCGCACCATCAAGGACTGCTGTACCTGCTTCAGTTCATGCTGCAGCTGCTGAAGCTGCGTTTCGTGGCGCAGCTGGTCTTGCTCGCGCTGCTCCTTAATGGCGCCGCGATAATGCTCCAGGGCATCACGAGCGTGCGCGTGCTTCTCTTCCAGTGAGCGAATCTGCTGGTCTTTCTCCTGTACTCGCAGTTCCAGGTCTGTACAGCTCTGACTGATGCGCGCATTACGGGTCATTTCAGTCTGCAGTGTCGACTGTGTAGTGCTTAGCTCTTCGGCCTGGCTCACCAATGCTGTGTCCCGGCTCGCCGTCTCTTGCTGGGCCTTCTTTAGATCAGCTTCAAGCCCTTCGATCTGTTTGCCTAGCGCCGCAACGCTCTGTTCATGCGACAGGCGCTCTTGGGCCAGGGCAACGTTGCCCTCCTCCAGCAATCGCTTTAGGAGCTGCTCAACGATATCGGTCAGCTCATCGCTAAGGCGACGTGGGTCAGCCTGAGGCCGTGGATCGGCGTTATCCAGCTCCTGTAGGTAGCGGGAAATAGTGGTCTTAGAGCCCGTGTTCCCTAACTCAACACGCACCGCATCAATGCTTGGATACACGCCCCGGGCAAGCAGCGCAGCGCGCGCTTTCTGCACCAATACCATGTTTATGCCGCCGCGAGCCATGACTCCTCCTACGATTTCGTACTGTGTTACATGTCATGTAAAAACATAGCCCGCACTGATGTAATTCTTGGAGAATTCAGCGAGTTTCGGAGCCGATTTGAGTACGGCGGGAGGTGAATCTTGGAGTATGAGTCGTAGAGGATGGTAATCCTTGGAGAAAAAGTTACGTCAAGGATTAATTCTTGGAGAAAAAGTCGCTTTCCCCGGAAGTAGCGTAGCGGCTACTTTGCTCGTTTCGAGCATGCGTTGTTTGGGTTACCACTGCAGAAATTCGATTCTTTGTTTAGTGAAACGCTGGCCCAGCCACTTTCGCCATATCAGGGTCTAGCAACAGCTGTCTATACGTACTGCAACAGTCGAGAGCAGAGCGGCCTCGTCCTAACATGAATGAGCATTGAAGATCGATGAGCTTGGGCGGCCGGGATGCATATTTGAACAGAGATCCGATCGAAGCATTGCCAATGCTTAAGCCCAGGCCAGTCCTCGCGTTCCCCGTCCATCGATCAACGCATTCACAGACTAACGCATGCCGAGCTCATCAAGCTCCATGCAGATCCGCTGGAGTAGATCCTTACGAGTGACTACACGTTCTTGGTTAAGGAACGTTGCCATGATTAGGGTGGCTGGGTGGACGTTCAGAACCTCAGCTAATTGACTCACCTTGTCAATCGTAGGGCGCTTCAAGCCACGTTCTAGAGTGCTCAGATATGTCCTACTACTGACGTCCGAGAAATCCTCCTGGGTGAGGCCTCGTTGCTTGCGGATGTCCCGAAGTGCCTCTCCAAACGCGATATTCAGTTCCAATTTTCAGGCTCACAAAAGGAACGATGAAGCCTTCTTGAGTCCTATAGGGCTACAATCTATAGTGTTCATTTTGGAGGGGCTTATGTTCACTACCTACCGAAGCTCTGAGATTCAGTTACCCGACCTTGGCGATCATCAATATGACGACACGCAGATCTGGCCATACGTTGAGCAGGAACTCATGTACCCGTGGTTTTACCTCAACGTGGTTCGGGTAGGCGCAGTTGAACCGGATACGTTCATGCTTATGATTCAGCATGCAAGGGACGTCGCTTCCCTGGTGCGTCGCGAAACGTCTCGGATGAGGGTTGAGCAGGTCCAAATTGTCACCCCAGCACACATGAACGGTACTGATCGCTGGCTTATGGAGCCCCTCACAAGAATATCTGTCCTCGAATCTCCCAGCCTAGGCGGTCCATGCGAGGCATTCGAGGTCGATGGAGGTAACTGCTATGCCCTTTCTGGTTCGGGGGTTCTAGAGAATGCCACCTTGATACAGGTGATCTTCGACGCTGCAACCGACCTCAATAAATCCCGATAGCGTTTTCGCCATCAGTGTGTAAGCCGACAACGGTCGGATCCTGTAGCAGGCAATCTCGTCAAACCTGCAAGGTGTGCAATGAAAGATCTAATACCGGACTCTATTCCCAGACCTCGCCAGGTTCGGGGACCAACAGAGACACTGACAAAGCGCCCGCTGGAGGAGCTTGGCGACCTGGATCTTGTGATACTCGTCTTGGAAGGGTTTGCGTTGAAGGACGTACAGATGATGGTGTCCAGTTCAACGCTCTATACGAAGCGAAATGTAATCTGCCTAGTAATGGGAAAGCCCGAGCAGCAGGTTGCTCATCTGCTGAATTCCGGCCTCGGAATGGTGCGGCTCAATGCCCAACAAAGCGCAATAGCATTCCAATTCGCGAAGACCCTAGAGCAAGCGACGACCGTCTTTGGTACACAGACGCTGGCAGAGGATTGGCTAGGTCGACCATGCAGGTATTTCTCGGGCCACATACCAGTTGACCTCATCGATACGTCAGTCGGGTTCGCTACTGTTGAGCGTTATCTCTCGCAGATTCACCACGGGGTATACGTATAGATGCAGCCGGTACCTGGTCAAGTCATCCACTTCGACCTTCGACAGGGAGGGCAACATGTCTGATATGGAGCGGGCAATTGAATCGCCCCTGGTTTCCTAGACACCTCCAAGCCTCATAATGAGGCCCAAATAGGAGGTGCCATGAGTCGTCAGCGTTACCCCGAAGAATTCAAGATCGAAGCGGTCAAGCAAGTGACCGAAAAAGGCAAACCTGTCGCCGATGTCGCCCAGCGCCTGGGCATGTCCGTGCATAGCCTTTACGCCTGGATCAAGGTCTACAGCAAGCCCCAAGAGCAGCGTCAGCAAGACGACGATCAGCAGGCCGAACTGCGCAAGCTGCGCGCTGAACTCAAGCGCGTGACGGAAGAGCGAGACATCTGTAAGCGTCCGGCGAACTCACCTTCCGAACTCCAGCATTAAGGGCGATGGTGT
>NZ_JALLKV010000278.1:0-256 GCF_023093815.1 Pseudomonas sp. PNPG3 | reverse complement strand
ACGGACAGCTGGGCGAGATCTACCAGATCGCCACCCGCCGCCAGGGCGGCTTCCCCGCTCGCATCGCCGACGTCGGCGTCGTCAAGGACCTCGCCACCCACGACCTCGACCTGACCGCCTGGGTCGCCCAGTCGCCCTATGCGAGCGTCGGCGCGACCAGCGCTCGCCGCTCCGGCCGCGAGGACGAGGACATGGTCTCGATCGCCGGACGCCTCGCCGACGGCACGATCACCAACCACATCGTCAACTGGCTCTC
>NZ_JALLKV010000277.1:0-256 GCF_023093815.1 Pseudomonas sp. PNPG3 | reverse complement strand
CCTGAGTAATAAAAGCAACAGCCCAAGTAAAGCTTTGACAAGTCAGCAATTCACGTCTAAGGGTGAGCCAAATATTATCGTTTTTATCGTTTTCGAGCAATCGTGGGCCGTATAATTCATGTCCCGGGAAATGACTATCATATAAACCGTTCAAAATTGCATCTTTCAAAGCTTTATTCATTAAAACACCTCAATTGTAATTTTACTCAACTAAAAAAAGGGATCCAACTAATTGGATCTCTTCTTTTCTTATTGC
>NZ_JALLKV010000276.1:0-257 GCF_023093815.1 Pseudomonas sp. PNPG3 | reverse complement strand
CCTGGAATAACCTGTACCCCTGCACATTGACTATGTACCATTATCCCCTGTATATAGCCTTGTTATTGTTATTTTATTGTTGCTCTTTAAATATTCTCGACTCACATTTTTCTTAAAAACGGCATTGTTGGTTAAAGGCGTTTCACGGTAAGCATTTCACGATAAGGTTTACACCTGTTGTATTCGGCGCATGTGACAAGTACAATTAGATTTGTTTTGATTTTATCTAAGGCCCTCAGGACATCTTTCCTCCTTTC
>NZ_JALLKV010000275.1:0-257 GCF_023093815.1 Pseudomonas sp. PNPG3 | reverse complement strand
GCATCATGTGGCTGACGCTGATTGTCGCCGAGACCATCGCGGCCTCCTCGGGCCTCGGCTACATGGCGATGCAGGCGCGCGAGTTCATGCTGATCGATGTCGTCGTGCTCTCGATCCTGATCTACGCGCTGCTCGGCAAGCTCGCCGACAGCGCCTCCCGCGTGCTGGAGCGCCTGACGCTCTCCTGGCACCCTGCCTTCCAGAAACGCTGAGAGAAACATGCAGACTGCTCTTCGTACGGCTCTTCCCGAAGAAAC
>NZ_JALLKV010000274.1:0-258 GCF_023093815.1 Pseudomonas sp. PNPG3 | reverse complement strand
GGACGCGTGTTCGGCCAGGCGCGCCAGCGGCACGTTCGGCAGCGCCGAGCCATGCAGCATGGCCGGCCCGGCGCCTGCTTCGCGCGCGCCGCGCACGTCGACCAGCAACGCTTCGGGATGCGCGGCCAGCCAGGCCCGGATGGCGCCGGGATCGAGTTCGAGTTCCGCGCCGTCCTGCGCCGGCGCATGCGCCAGGCGTAACGCCGTGCCGGTGCAGTTCAGCGCCCTGCACTCCTGGCGCAACGGGCCGCGCCCGGA
>NZ_JALLKV010000273.1:0-258 GCF_023093815.1 Pseudomonas sp. PNPG3 | reverse complement strand
GTAAAGGCGAACTTCCGTCGGCAGATCGACATCTTCACCAACCCCGACACTTGGATCATGACGCTCATGTACGTCATGACGTTCGGCCTGTTCAGCGGCTTCAGCGCCCAGTTCGGGCTACTCATCGAGAATACGTATGGCAACTCGAGCAACTTGGCCCACGGATTTTCTAACTTGCCCGCCGGCGCATCCTACGCCTTCCTCGGCCCACTGATCGGCTCGTTGGTGCGTGTCGTCTGGGGGCCGCTCTGCGACCGA
>NZ_JALLKV010000272.1:0-258 GCF_023093815.1 Pseudomonas sp. PNPG3 | reverse complement strand
AGGCCGCGACCCTCGGCGGCCCCGAGGGGATCCTCACCGAGGAGCAGATCAGCGGCTTCGTGGCCGAGCAGATCGCCGGGGCCGACATCGACGGGAAGTCCGTCTGCGTGATCATCCCCGACGGGACGCGCTCCGTGCCGCTGCCCAAGGTCATGCGCCCCCTGCATGCGGCGCTCGCCGGTCGCGCGTCCTCCGTGACCGTGCTGATCGCGCTCGGCACCCACGCGGCGATGAGCGAGTCGGCGATCGCGACGCTCC
>NZ_JALLKV010000271.1:0-258 GCF_023093815.1 Pseudomonas sp. PNPG3 | reverse complement strand
CGTCGTCGAGCGCCTGGCCGGCTGCGGCCATGCCGAAGATGATGAAGTCGTCGACCTTGCGCTGGTCTTTCGGCTCCATCCACTTGTCGGCATTGAATGTGTCGTTGCTGCCGTCGCCGCGCACGACCGTGCAGGCATATTTGGTCTGCAGATCGGAGACGTCGAAGCTCTCGATCCTGCGCACACCGCTTTCGCCGTTGAGGATGCGTTTCCAGGTCGGCTCGACGCCGCAGCCGAGCGGCGACACCATGCCGAGAC
>NZ_JALLKV010000270.1:0-258 GCF_023093815.1 Pseudomonas sp. PNPG3 | reverse complement strand
GTCGAGCTTGCCGTGGAAGAGGTGGCCCATCACGTGCTTGACCTCGGACTCCTCCATCATGCCGGAGCCCACGGGCTTCCAGACCTTCGAGAGGATCAGCCGCACGAGCTTGCGGGCGGCCTCGGAGGCCTCGAGGCGCTCGCGGCCCTGCGTGGTGTAGAAGGCGACGTGCCGGGTCTCCTGCTGGGCGATGCGCTTGAGCAGCGGGGACAGCGCCGGATGGTCGGTCATCGCGGCGAGCCGACGGTAGGCGGCGAC
>NZ_JALLKV010000269.1:0-258 GCF_023093815.1 Pseudomonas sp. PNPG3 | reverse complement strand
CCCGGCGAGGGTGGACCCAGTCTCGGTCTGGTGCAGCTCCAGCAGCTCGGTAACCCGATCAACATCGGCTTGTTCCATCGGGAGGGCGTCGACCATATCTGCATTGAGGCGGCTGACGTCGAGGTTGCGCACCCAAGCCATCCCGCCAGACATGCCAGCAGCAAAGTTCCGCCCGATAGCGCCAAGCACCAGCACTTCTCCCCCGGTCATGTATTCACAACCGTGATCGCCAACTCCCTCCACAACGGCAGTGACTCC